>DASQJL010000001.1 GCA_035631035.1 Candidatus Binatia bacterium
GGAACCCAGATCGCGTTCCTCCATCCGGGATCGCTTGGCGGCGTGCTGGTGGAGCTCTGCCGGAAGCAGGGGGCCTAGATGCGCCCGATATTCCCGCGGACGCCGGCCCCAGCCGCGCTCGTCGCCGCCTCCTCGCCGGCCACCGTTCGCCTCGCCGCCGCGCTCGTCGCCGCCACCCTCGCGACCCTTCTCGCGGGATGCGCCGGACTGGGCCCCGGCACCGGGCCGCCCTCGACGAACACCCTCGAGGCCGGTCCGGGCACCGGCTTTCTCACGCCGCGCGCCGCCTACCTACGCCCGCTCCGGGACGACGTCACCGTCCGCGCGATCCTGACCGTCGGCGACACGCTCACCTCCGCCCGCGTCGAGGACTCCTCCTACGTCTTCTATCCGCAGCCGGACGGCCTCGCGGCTCGCCTGGCCGGAAACGGGTTGGTGGAGGTCTACATGACACACGACCTCGACTGGACGGTGGGGGAGGGATCGGCGCGCGTGTCGCGCCTGCTCCTGAATCAGCGGACGGGAGGGGTCGTGAACGCCGACTACCTGCTGGACGGAACCGAGGGCTACACCGCGCTCGCCGCCACGACCCTCGTCGGTCCCCGCGAGGGATTCCTCGGCCCCACGCTGCTGCTCAACGAATCCTCCATCGACGGCCCGCGGCACGGAGCCGTCGCGGCGGTCGACGTTCGCGCGGGTACGATCACCGAGATGCCGCACTTCGGCCGCTTCCGGCACGCGGCCACCATCATCCTGGCGCACTCCTCCGGAGCGCTGCTGGCCATCGAGACCGAAGAGGGCCCGCCAGGCCGGTCGCAGCTCTGGATGTATGCCGCGAACAACGCCTCGGACCTCGCGCTGGGGCGCGGGCGGCTGTACGTGCTGCGCGCCGACCGCCCGGAGTTCGGCTACGACACGCGCTACGCCTCGATGGCGCTCCGGAACCGGCCGATCTCCGGACGTTTCGTTCCCTGCGACGATCCGCAAGAGCTGGCGATCGCGCGCCAGCCGGAGGAGCTGGAACAGCGCGCGCAGGACTCGGGCTGCCTCAACTTCGTCCGTCTCGCGGGCATCCAGGCCGATCCCGACCGCTCCGACGCCTTCTACTTCACCGACCTCGGAGCGCCCTCGCCCGCCGATCCCTCGACGGGACGGCCGGTCACGCAGAACGGCCGTCTCTACCGCGCCGAGCTCGACCCGATCGACCCGACCCGCCTCACGAGGCTCGAGGTGGTGCTGGACGGAGATGAGAGCGACGACATCTACCGCCCCGACAACATCGCCACGCGAGGGGACGCGATCCTGATCCAGGAAGATCCCCGCGCCCGCGGGATCCACGCGGCGCGCATCCTGCGCTACGACACGCTGACGCGGCGTCTCGAGCCGATCGCGGCGTGCGCGGAGCGGGACATCCAGGGACGTGTCCTGCCGCCGGGAACGGGCGGACAGTGGGAATCCACGGGGATCACGGAGGCGGGGTCGTTATTCGGCGAGGGGGCGTGGCTGGTGGCGGTGCAGGCTCCCACGGATTGGAGCACGCCGTTCCGCGGAAGCGGCGGCGGTCAGCTGCTCCTGATGCGCACTCCCGAGACGCGCCGGTAGCGGGTCGAGGCGAGGACGACGCTCCGCGCCGGAGCGGCTACTTCCCTTCCGACGGCGGCGGGGGAGGCGGCGGCGGGAACTCCTCGTCGGCGTTGGAGCGCGGCGTGACGTCCCCTTCCTGCGGCGCGCGCACGGGCTGCGCCGAGACGTTCTGCGCGCCCGGCTCTCCCTGGTACTGCAGCTGGACCTGCACCCGCACGCGCTTGGGCGTGCGGAGCGAATAGCCGTTGTCGAGAAGCAGGACCAGCGATGTCCCCTGCGGCAGCTCCTGGTCCAGATGGACGACCCGCTGTCGCGGCGAGGACCAGATCGGCCCCGCCTGGCGGCCGCCGCGGCGCTTCAGCCAGTTCTGATAATCCCCGGAGCGGAAGAGCCGCACGATGATGTCGTGCCGTCCCCCGACCACACTGACGTCGCCCAGCATGTGCGCGGCCAGGGCGCCTCCCTGCGCGCGGACGGGCAGGTCGAGCGCGAAGAACTCCGCGGGCTCGATGAAATAGGTGGAGTCGAGCACCTCGGCGACGAATCGTCCCGGAGGAACGTCGAGGGGAGGCCGCTCCGGCTGGGAGGATGGCGCCGAATCCGAAGACGGGGCCGACTGCTCGATCGACTGCGCCATCGAGTCGGTGAGCGCGGACGACGTACCGTCCTGGGCCAGTGTGAGGCGAGGAGCGCCCATCAGGCCCAGAAGCGCGGCCAGGAGCAGCAGCGCCCGCCCGTCGAATCTTCCAGCGCCGGGAATTCCAAGTCGTCGATTCACCACGTCAACGCCCTCCCTACTCCTGTCCCTTGGGCTCGTACTCGCGGAAGAGGCGGCCCCAGTCGCTCTTCATGACTTCCTTCTTCCGCTTGGTCCCCACGAAACGGTACCAGTATCCGTCGTGGTAGAGCCTCGAGGCGAAGTACGACCACGGCACCAGCGGGCTCTGGAGAAGGAACTTCTCCAGCGGCTTCAGCGGGCCGTGGTAGATCAGCTTCTGTCCTTTCGACGCGAACGTGTTCTCGTTCCGCGAGTAGCCCAGGTTCACGCCGCTCACGTCGTCGCCCACGAGATCGATGCACCGCGGGTCGCCGTTGCCCAGCTTCGCGTCGTTCGCGAGGCGGATGAACTGGATCGTCATCGGATCGAAGCCCATCAGCTTCGCCGCGACCGCGTCGATCGCGACCTGGTCGCGCGAGGCGAGCATCAGATTCGTCACCCGGAGCCGCATCGCGCGCGGGCCGGGCCCATCGCCCGAGATCGTGCCGTCCATGACAGCGAAGACGCCGGGGTGGATCTCCTTCTGGATCGTGAGCAGGTCCACGAGCGTTTCGTGGATCACGCTGTGCGTCCAGTGCCGCTTCAGGTGCAACAGCCCGCCGAACGCGTTCTTCATCGCCCCCGTCATCTCCGTGAAGACATGGGTCTTCAGGGTCGGCAGGTGGACGATGTTGGCGCCGATCAGGCTCTTCGGGATCATGAGCCCGTCGGGGTAGACGTCGTTCAGGACCAGCATCTTCCCCTTCGGCTCGTAACGAATCCAATCGGCCTCCGACTCCGGATCGTTGAGCCAAATCGAGCGGATCCCGTATCGTTCTAACACCGGTTCCAGCTTGTTGTTCCGCACGCCGACATGGGGATCCACCACCACGGTGGAGTTCTGGGCGGCGAGGATGCGTCCTGGGTCGAAACCCGCCCCCAAGAGCCCCTGGATCACCCCCTCGAGCTGCCAGGGGCTGGTCGAGCAGGCCGGGTAGTAGACGTGCCAGGAGATGTTCACCTTGAGGAGGGTGGTCGTTTCCGGCCGCAGCTCCTGCCGCATGTCGGCCAGCTCCATCAGGCGGCCGAAGTCCTTCACGGCGGTCTCGGGGGTCGTCTTCAGCACGGCGACTTTGGATCTCATGGGGATCAGGCGGCTCCCTTTCCGTCTTTCGGGTGCAGCACCGAGTTGGCGATCACGATGCGCTGGATCTCCGACGTCCCTTCGTACAGCTCGGTCACCTTGGCGTCTCGATAATAGCGCTCCACCGGGAACTCCTTGGTGTAGCCGTAGCCGCCGTGGATCTGCACGGCCTTGTCGGCGCAATGGCAGGCCGCCGCCGACGCGGTCAGCTTGGCGATCGATGATTCGGGGCCGTGCGGCAGCCCATGGTCCTTGCGCCAGGCAGCGCGCATCGTGAGGAGGCGCGCGCCGTCGATCTCGGCCTTCATGTCGGCCACCATCCACTGGATCGCCTGGAATTCGGCGATCGGCTTTCCGAACTGGACCCGCTCCCGGGCGTAGCGCACGGCCGCCTCGAGACAGGCCTGGGCGATCCCCAGCGCCTGCGCCGCGACCCCGATCCGTCCGGCGTCCAGCGAGGTCATGGCCACCCGGAATCCATACCCCTCCTCGGCCAGGCGGTTCTCGGCCGGGACCCTGCAGTCCTCGAAGAAGAGCTCCACCGTGTCCGAGCCGTGCAGCCCCATCTTCTGGATCTCCTT
>DASQJL010000002.1 GCA_035631035.1 Candidatus Binatia bacterium
CACGGTGCACCTGCGCGAAGACCGCCGCCACATCCAGGACGACGACGTGCGGCGCCTGCGCGCGATGCGACGCGGCGAGCTGAACCTCGAGATGGCGCTGACCGAGGAGATGCTCGCGATCGCGCTCGATCTCCGCCCGGAGCGCTCCACCCTGGTGCCGGAGCGGCGCGAGGAGCTGACGACCGAGGGCGGCCTGGACCTGATGCGCCATGCCCCCGCCGTGCGCCGCGCCGCACCCCGCTTACGTGAGCGCAGCATCGCGCTGAGCCTCTTCCTCGACCCCGAGCCCGCCCTGGCGCCGGTCGCGCGCGACTGCGGTGCCGCGATGGTCGAGATCCACACGGGCGCGTACGCGAATGCGGCGGGAGAGGCGGCGCTCCGCGCCGAGCTCGACCGCATCGCGCTCGCCGCGCGCGCCTTCCACGCCGTCGGACTCGAGGTCCACGCCGGCCACGGCATCACCACCGCCAACGTCGCCCCCCTGCTGCGCGCCTTCCCCTTCACGGAGCTTTCCATCGGGCACCACATCGTCTCGCTCGCGATCGAGGTCGGCATGCGCGCGGCGGTCGAGGCGATGCTCGCCGCGATGAGGGCCTAGCCGGCACGGCCCTTTGGGGAAGGGACTTCTCCCCGATTCCGAAATCCTTCGAGCCGTAACATCGAAGGCAATCCTCCGTAATATTTCGGTTACATGCGGCGTCGTACCATCCGCCGTGCCGATGGAGGAGTCAGCCGGAGCGAGCGCTCCAGAACCAACAGCAGACCTGCGCCAAGGAGTCTCCATGAAGATGGGATGGTGGGTCGTAACCCTGCTGAGTTGCACTCTCGTCACGCCGGCGTCCGCGCAGACGCCGTCCAATCCTCCGCCCCCGCCGGTCTCCAGCGACCCCGAGTTCCCGCGCGGGAAGATCAGCGGGCTCGTGTTCGGCGACGTGTACTACAACGTGACGGGCGATCCGAATCACGTGTACACGAACGGGGCGGACGCCCTCCCCGCCAACCTGGACGGTTCGTCGCCCTCGGCGAGCAGCCCGGCGGCACAGCCGAAGCTGATCGGGAAGGATCTGAACGGCCTTCAGATTCGCCGGATCTACTTCCAGCTCGACAACGACCTCTCGATTCGCGTCGCGACCCGATTCCGCCTCGAAGCCGACAGCAAGGAGCTCACGTCGGGCGGCAAGATCGGCGTCTACGTGAAGGCGGCCTACGTCCAGGTGAAGGACCTGGTGCCGCGGGGCAATCTGCTCGTCGGGATGACGAACACCCCCACGTTCGAGAACTCCGAGGAGTTCTGGGCCTACCGCGCGGTCGAGAAGACGATCGTGGACTTCCGCGGGCTCGCGTCCAGCTCGGATCTCGGCCTCAACCTCAAGGGCTTCCTCGACGGGGGGCACCGGATCGGCTACTCGGGGATGATCGGGGACGGCACGGGGCAGAAGCCGGAGAACAACCGGTACAAGCGGATGTATCTCTCCGTGCCGCTGCGCCCGATCGAGGACCTCCGGATCGAGCCCTACGTCGATTACGAGGACTTCGCCGGCAACGGCGACAAGGCGCTCTACAAGCTGTTCCTGGGCTACGAGCTCCGGCGCGCCGCGATCGGCGCGGAAGTCGTCGACCAGGTGGTGCACGTGGTCGGCGCCCGGAACCGGGAGCCGTTCGGGATCTCGCTGTTCGCGCGCGGGCGCGCCTCCGAGAAGCTCGGGGTCTTCGCGCGCTACGACCGCTGGCAGCCGGACACGCGCGCGGCGAACCGGATCGACTCCGATCTCTACGTCGCGGGTCTCGACTGGGAGCCGTTCAAGGACCTCCACTTCATGCCCAACGTCGAGGCCACCGGCTACCGCGCGCGCGGCACGGCCGACGCGCCGCCGCACCACGATCTCCAGGCCCGGATGACGTTCTACTACCGCTTCTCGAAGCCCTGACCGATACCGGAGGAGGACCCATGCACCGATACGTGCGATTTCTCGTGACGGCCGTGCTCCTCGTGGGCGCGGCGGGCGGATGCTCCAAGGGAGGCGGCGGCGGCGCGGGCACGACCCTCACGGCCGCGGGCGCCACGTTCCCCTATCCGCTCTACTCCAAGTGGTTCGACGCCTACAAACAGAAGTCCGGCGTGCAGATCAACTACCAGTCGATCGGCTCGGGCGGCGGGATCCAGCAGCTCAAGGCCGGCACCGTCGACTTCGGGGCGAGCGACGCTCCGCTCTCGGACGACAAGCTGCGTGAGATGCCGCATCCGGTGCTCCATTTCCCGACCGTGGGCGGCGCCGTGGTGCTCGCCTACAACCTCCCCGGCCTCAAGCAGCCGCTCCAGCTGACCATCGACGCGCTGGTCGCGATCTACTCCGGCAAGGTCACGAAGTGGAACGACGCCCGCATCGCCGCGGGCAATGTCGGTGTGGCGCTCCCGGACCTGGCCATCCTGCCGGTACATCGGTCCGACGGGAGCGGGACCACCAACATCTTCACGACCTATCTCTCCGCGATCAGCCAGACCTGGCGGGACTCGGTCGGAGCGAACACGTCCGTGTCCTGGCCGAACGGCATCGGCGGCAAGGGGAACGACGGCGTGGCGGGCCAGGTGCGGCAGACGCCGGGATCGATCGGCTACGTCGAGCTGGCCTACGCCAGGCAGAACAATCTCCCCGTGGCACACCTGCAGAACGCGGCGGGCGCTTACGTCGAGCCGACGCTCGCCTCGACCACCGCGGCCATCCAGGCCTCCGCCGCCGCGCTCGCCCAGGACGTGCGGACCCCGATCGTGAACGCGAAGGCGCCGGACGCCTATCCCATCGCGGGGCTCACCTTCCTGCTCGTCGATGCCGACCAGCAGGACGCGGGAAAGGCGAAAGCGATCGCCCAGTTCATCCAGTGGGCCATCACCGACGGCCAGGCGATGGCCGAGCCGCTCTTCTACGCGAAGCTCCCGCCGGAGGTGGTGCGGGTGGACCAGGCGGCGCTGAGCAAGATCACCTCCGGCGGGAAGCCGGTCCTGGCGTCGCGTTGAGCCGGTCGGCGACGCGCGCGGCGCCGGGCACGGGGCCCCCGGGTCCGGTTGTCGCCGGGCCCCTGGCCCGCCGCCGCGGCCTGGCGCTCGATCCCATCTACAAGGCGCTCCTCCAGGCGGCGGCGGCCACCGTCTTCCTGGTGGTCGCCCTGATCGTCTTCGAGGTCGCGCGCGGCTCGTGGCTCTCGATCAAGACGATCGGCTGGAGCTTCCTCGTCCAGTCCCAGTGGGACCCGGTGGCGGACCATTACGGCGCGCTGCCGTACGTCTACGGCACGCTCGTCTCCTCGCTTCTCGCGCTCGTCCTCGCGGTGCCGCTCGGCATCGGGAGCGCGGTCTTCCTCGCGGAGCTCGCCTCCCACCGGGTGGGATCGATCGTCTCCTTCGTGATGGAGCTCCTCGCGGCGATCCCGAGCATCGTGTACGGCATCTGGGGCTTCTTCGTGCTCGCGCCGTGGCTCCGCTCCACGCTGGAGCCGTGGCTCATCGCCAACTGGGGGGCGATCCCGCTCTTCCGCGGCACGCCGTTCGGGATCGGCATGCTGAACGCGGGGATCGTGCTCGCGATCATGATCCTGCCCACCATCGTTTCGATCTCGCGCGAAGTGCTCCTCGCCACGCCCCGCACGCTGCGCGAGGCGTCGCTGGCCCTGGGCGCCACGCGCGCCGAGGCGATCGGCGTGACGCTGGACGCCGCCAAGCCGGGAATCCTGGGCGCGGTGATCCTGGCCCTCGGCCGCGCGCTGGGCGAGACGATGGCGGTGACGATGGTCATCGGAAACTCGAACCGGATCTCCGCCTCGCTGCTCTCCCCGGCCGCCACCATGTCGAGCGTGATCGCCAACGAGTTCGCCGAGGCCACCGGCGATCTCTACCTGTCGGCCCTGATCCAGATCGCGCTGGTGCTGTTCGCGGTGACGATCGTCGTGAACGCGCTCGCCCGCGCGCTCGTCTACCTCACGACGGGCGGCCGGCGCGACGTCGGAGCCGCGGCGTGAGCGCGGCCGTGCGGAATCCCGCGAAGGGCGCCGGCGGGTGGACCGATCCCGCCCCCGCCCGCGTCCGCCTGTGGCGCGGCTTCGCGAACCGGGTCGTCCTGGCCGCCTGCTACGCGGCCGCGGCCCTCGTGGTGCTCCCGCTCGTCCTCATCGTGTGGCATCTCGTCGCGAAGGGATTGCCGGCGCTCAACCCGGGCTTCTTCGTGCACATGCCGAAGCCGGTGGGGGAACCGGGCGGAGGCATGGCGAACGCCATCGTGGGGACGCTCGTCGTGGTCGGGATCGGCGCCCTGTTCGCCCTGCCGATCGGCATCGGGGCGGGCGTCTACCTGGCGGAGTACGGCCGCGGGCGCTTCGCGATGATGGTGCGGTACACGACGGAAGTGCTGAGCGGCGTGCCCTCGATCGTCGTGGGGGTCGTGGCCTACGGGCTCGTCGTGATGCCGATGGGCCGCTTCTCGGCCATCGCCGGGAGCGTGGCGCTCGCGATCCTCATGCTCCCGCCGATCATCCGGGCCACCGAGGAGATGGTCCGGCTGGTGCCGCAGTCGTACCGGCAGGGCGCGCTGGCGCTGGGCGCTCCGCGCTGGAAAGTGATCCAGCAGGTGGTCCTCCCCGCGGCCCGGGCGGGGATCGTCACCGCCTCGATGCTCGCCATCGCGCGCGCGGCGGGCGAGACGGCGCCTCTTCTCTTCACCGCGCTCGGAAACCGCTTCTGGTCGCTCCGGATCGATCAGCCGATCGCCACGCTGCCCGTCTTCATCTTCGACTACGCGCGCGCCCCCTACGCGGATTGGAACCGGCAGGCGTGGACCGGCGCGCTGGTGCTGGTGCTCCTGGTGGCGCTGATCTCGGGGGTGCTGCGGCTGACGGTGCGGAGGATCCGGGTCCGGTAGGCGGGGGCGACGGCGCGCGAACCGGCGGCTTGCGAGCCGGCGGCGCGCTCAGGAACCGAGGGTCGCGTCGCGGACCTCGTCGGCGTGATGCTTGATGACGCGCGCCTCGGCCACGAAGATCGCCTCCTCGGCGATGTTCGTGGCCAGATCGGCGACCCGCTCGAGATTCCGGCTCGCCAGGACCAATTCCAGGGCGCGCGGCACGGTCTCCGGCTCGTGCACCATGAGCGAGGAGAAGCGCGCGAAGATCTGCGCCTTCAGCGTGTCCACCTCGGCGTCGTTCTCGCAGACGCGCTTGGCGAGGGGCGCGTCGTGGTTGAGCCACGCCGACACGGCGTCGCGAAGCATCGCGATCGTCCGGTCCGCCATGGTCGCCAGGTCCTCCGGTCCCCTCCCCGGCGGCATCCCGGAGAGCTTGGTTGCGCTCTGCGAGATGTTCACCGCGTGGTCGCCGATCCGCTCCAGGAAGTTCGACACCCGGATCGAGGCGACGAGGAACCGGAGGTCGCGCGCGACCGGCTGCTGCAATCCCAGGAAGTCCAGGCAGCGCCGCTCCACCTCCAGCTCGATCCGGTCGATCTCGAGATCCTCGGTCATCACGTCTCGCGCCAGCACCGTATCCCGCGTCTTGAGCGCTTCCATGGCCTTGGAGAGCGCCGTCTCGGCGCGGCCGGCCATGTCGCTCAACCGGTCTTGAAGCTGGTGCAGATCGTGATGGAAATGACGTTCCACGTCGGCTCCTCGATGGATCCCGGACGGTCGCGGCCCGCGCCGGGCGGCGCGGCCCATGGCGACATCAGCCGAAACGGCCGGTGATGTAGTCCTCGGTCAGCGTTTCACGCGGCGACGTGAAGAGGGTCCGCGTGGGTCCCTCCTCGATCCGCTCGCCGTTCAGCATGAAGACCGTGCGGTCGGAGATGCGCGCCGCCTGCTGCATATTATGCGTCACCATGACCACCGTGATGCCTTTCTTGATCTCCAGCGTGAGCTCCTCGATCTTGGCGGTGGCGGTCGGATCGAGCGCGGACGCCGGCTCGTCCAGGAGGAGCACCTCCGGCTCGACCGCCAGCGCCCGCGCGATGCAGAGCCGCTGCTGTTGGCCGCCGGACAGACCCAGCGCCGAGCGCCCGAGGCGGTCCTTCACCTCGTCCCACAGCGCCGAGCGGCGGAGGGCCGATTCCACGATCTCCTCCAGCCGCCTCCGGTCGCGGGTGCCCTGCAGCTTCGGGCCGTACGCCACGTTCTGGAAGATCGACATGGGAAAGGGGTTCGCCCTCTGGAACACCATTCCCACGCGCCGTCGGAGCGCCACCAGGTCGGTTCCGGGACTCAGGATGTCCGAGCCGTGGAAGAGGACGTTCCCCTCGTAGCGCACCGGCGGGAAGAGATCGTTCATCCGGTTGAAGCAGCGGAGAAGCGACGACTTGCCGCACCCGGATGGGCCGATGATGGCCGTGATCCGGTTCTGCCCGATTCCGAGATCGACCCCCTTCAGGGCCGCATGGCTTCCATAGAAGAGGGAGAGTCTCCGCGTCTCGAGAATCGGCGCGGTCGTCAGGGCCTGGGTGCGGCGCTCCAGAAGCGTAGCGGTCGGGTCCATCCGGATCGAGCCTAACCGGCGGCGGCGTTCGGCGTGTGTCGCCGTTGTTACGTTTCCGTTACGCGCCGTTCCCGGCGGGCTCCGCGGCCGGGCCTTCCCGCGGCAGCTCGATCCAGAACGTGCTCCCCTGACCGGCCTGGCTCTCCACCCCGACCGTTCCCCCGTGCAGCTGAACGGCGTGCTTCACGATGGAGAGTCCCAGCCCGGTTCCTCCCAGGGCGCGCGAGCGGCCCCGGTCCACGCGATAGAAGCGCTCGAAGACCCGGGGCAGGTGCTCCGCCTCGATGCCCCGTCCCGTGTCGGTCACGCGGACCCGCACCGAATCCCCCTGCTCCTCCACGGAGATCTCGACGGTTCCGCGCTCGGTGTACTTGACCGCGTTGTCGAGCAGGTTCCGGAGCGCGAGCTCGAGGCGCTTGCGGTCCACGCGCGCGCGGACCCCCGCCCGGCTCTCCAGCGAGAGCTTGAGGCCGCGGCGCGCCGCCACGTCCTCGAACGTCGAGGCCAGGTCGCGCACGATCTCGCCCAGGTCCCAGTCTTTCAAGTCGAGCGGCGCGTCGGAGCGTTCGAGGTCGGCCAGCTCGAGGAGATCCTCGACCAGCGCCTCCAGCCGCGAGGCCTGGTCCCGGATCGTCTCCACGAAACGCGTCCGGTTCGTTTCATCCTCCAGCCCGCCCGAGAGGAGCGTCTCGGCGTAGCCGCGGATCGAGGTCAAGGGCGTCTTCAGCTCGTGCGAGGCGTTGGCCACGAACTCGCGCCGGAGGGCGGCCATCGCCTTCACCGGGCCCAGGTCCTCCAGGCTGAGCAGGATCGATTCCGGTTCGGCGCCCGCGTAGGCGCCGATCGGCGAAGCGCGCACCTCGTACTCGCGGCGCTCCGCCAGATAGAGCGTGAGGTCGCGGGCGATCGGTTTCCGGTGCTCGAGCGCGTGCTGCGTCATCTGCTCCAGGACCGGCTGGCGCGTGGCCGCGAGGCGCGCGTTGCGGGGCGGGTGGTCGAGCTCCAGCATTTCCCAGAACCGCGCGTTCGCCTGGCGTATCAGGAGGTCCGGGGCGACGAGAGCCAGCCCCAGCGGGATGTTGCCGAGGATCGCCCGGCTCGCGTTGCGGCCCTGCTGCAGCTCCTGGAGCTTCGACTCGAAGCTGTCGGCGATGTCGTTCAGGGAGCGCGCGAGTCGCGCGAGCTCGTCGTGGGCATCCACCGGCGCGCGGCGGGAGACGTCGCCGGCGGCCATCCAGCCCGCGGATTCGGCGACGTGGGCGAAGCGGCGATTGAGGGACCGGAACGGAAGCCATCCCGCGCCGAGCGCCACGACGATGGCGCAGGCCGCGAGCGCGATCGTATTCAGGACGCCGATCGGCCCGACGGAGCTGAGGAGCACCCCGATCGCGCACGCCGCGAGGAGGAGTGCCAGCAAGAGGAGGAAGAAGGCCCGACCCGTGAGGGATCGCACGGGGCGTAGCCTACCACCTCTCAGCTCTTCGGGACCTCCGCGGCGTAGCCGACGCCCGTGACGGTCCGGATCAGGCCCGCGTCCTTCCCCAGCTTGGCCCGCAGCCGCCGGACGTGGACGTCCACGGTGCGCGTCTCGCCGAAGTAGCCGAGCCCCCAGACCTTGTCGAGGAGCTGCTCGCGGGAGAAGACCCGTCCGGGGCGCTCGAGGAGAAATTCCAGGAGGCGATATTCGGTGGGGGTGAGGCGGAGCTCGCGCTCGCGCACGAAGACCTGATGCCGGTCGGGGTCGAAGCGCACGGGTCCGATCACGGTGGACGCCTGGCGCTCCTCGCCGCGCGTGCGCCGGAGGATCGCGCTCACGCGCGCGACCAGCTCCTTGGGCGAGAACGGCTTGGTCAGGTAGTCGTCGGCGCCCCGCTCGAAGCCCACCAGCTTGTCCATCTCGGTGCCGCGGGCGGTCAGGACGAGCACGGGGAGCCCCTTGGTCCTCGTTTCCCCCCGGATCGCGTCCAGGACTTCGAGCCCGCTCAGCTTGGGGAGGAGGAGATCCAGCACGACGAGGTCGGGAGGGGATTTGAAGATGCGGTCGAGGCCCGCGGCGCCGTCGTTTTCGGCAATGACCCGATACCCCTCGCGGCCCAGGTTGTAGCTCACGAGGTCGCAGATCTCGGCCTCGTCGTCGACGACGAGGATGGTGGAGCGCACAGGACCCGGCACGTTCTGGGCACCCAGTCTAGCACGGGCGTTCATGGCCGGCAGTCTGGCCGGGGCCTGTTACCGGCTCGCGTCGAGACCGTGTCGAATCGGTTACGGCCCCGGCACGGGCGCGGCGGCCCGCTTCCCCCATTTCCCACTCGCGCATTGACTTCACGAGAGCCCTTCCGGTAGTCTGCCCGGTCTTGACCGAGACCCATTCCAACCACAAACCCGTGCGACAGATGGAAACCCGAGGACCGACGTGACGCAGAGCGATCGGAACAAACTCTTCCTGACCCTGATCGGCCTCGCGGCCGCGCTCTACACCCTCTGGCCCACCTTCCAGTTCTACGCCCTGCCGCCGGCGAAGCGGGCGGAGGTGCTCCAGGCGCGGCCGGCCACCGCCACCAACGACGACGAGCGCGCGCGCCTCACCAAGATGGCCACGCTGCGCGACAAGGCGATCAAGCTGGGGCTGGACCTCCAGGGCGGCCTCTACCTCCTCCTCGAGGTCGACAAGTCGAAGCTGGGTCCGGCGGAAGCCAAGAACGCCGTCGATCAGGCGATGCAGATCATCCGCAACCGCATCGACCAGTTCGGGGTGGCCGAGCCCTCGATCCAGAAACAGGGGGACAATCGAATTCTGGTCCAGCTCCCCGGCCTCCTCGACCAGGAGCGCGCCAAGGAGCTGATCGGGCAGACCGCCCTCCTCGACTTCAAGATCGTGAAGACCGACGACGAGGCGCGCGCCCTGTTCGACCGCATCGACCAGTACTTCGCCCGGAAGGCCGCGTCGGCCACCGGGGCCAAGCCCGACTCTTCCGCGCACCCGTGGTCGTCCCGCTTCCTCACCGTGGCCCAGGCGGGCGAGTCGTTCGCGCTCCCGGAGAACGTCGCGGCGATCGATTCCATGAAGAACGTGCTCCTCGCCGACTCCTCGTTCGCCATGGACGCCTCCCTGAACTGGGACGCGCACGAGGGGGAGCATGAGAGCCGCACCGGCCGCGCGCTCTACGTGCTCGGCAAGGATCCCCTCATGCAGGGGAAGGAAGTGGCCAGCGCGCAGATGCGGATGGACCTGGACCAGGAGCGTCCCGGCGCGCCCGGCGTGTCGTTCACGCTGACGGGGCGCGGCGGCGCCGTCTTCGCCGACGTGACCGGCGCCAACGTGGGCCGCCGGCTGGCGATCATCCTGGACAACCGGGTGCAGTCCGCGCCGAACATCCATGAGCGGATTCCCCGCGGCCAGGGCTCGATCACCGGCTCCTTCACGGAGGAGGAGGCGCAGAATCTGGCGATCGTGCTCCGCTCCGGCGCCCTCCCGGCTCCCGTCAACATCGCCGAGGAGCGCTCGGTGGGTCCGTCCCTCGGGCAGGACTCGATCCAGAAGGGGATCGAAGCGGCGGGCGTCGGCACCCTGCTCGTCGTCATCTTCATGCTGGTCTACTACCGCATGTCGGGCGTCGTGGCCGTGGTGGCCCTGTTGCTGAACATCATCGGGCTGCTCGCCTGCATGGCCGCCTTCCACGCGACGCTCACGCTTCCCGGCATCGCCGGCATCGTGCTCACGATCGGTATGGCCGTGGACGCGAACGTCCTCATCTTCGAGCGGATCCGCGAGGAGCTGCGGCACAAGAAGACCGTCCTCACGGCGATCGACACGGGCTACTCGCGCGCCTACCGGACGATCATCGACGCCCACGTGACCACCCTGCTCTCGGCGCTGGCCCTGATGTGGTTCGGCACGGGCCCGATCCGCGGCTTCGCGATCACGCTCTCGATCGGTCTCATCATCAACCTCATCACGGCCGTCGGCATTTCCAAGATGATCTTCGACGCATGGTCCCTGCGCCGGAAGGTCAGCACGATCAGCATCTAGGAGAGGCTCGTGTTCCAGATTCTTCACGACATCAACGTCGATTGGATGGGCCGGCGACGCTTTGCGTACATGGTCTCCGGCTTGTCGATCCTGGCCGCGATCATCTCCCTGGTCGTGCACGGCGGTCCCCGCTACGGCGTGGACTTCACCGGCGGGACCCTGATCGAAGTCTCGATCACGCCGCCTCCCTCCGTGGACGACGTCCGGCGGGGGATCGATCACGCGGGATTCAAGGGCGCGGAGATCCAGCGCCTGGAGCGTCCCGAGCTCTTCCTGATCCGGCTGCAGACCGGACAGGAGACGCAGAACCCGGGCCCGCTGGTGCGCAGCGCCCTGCAGGCGGCGCACCCCGGCGCGAACGTGGAGATCCGGCATCTGGAGCACGTGGGCCCCCGCGTCGGGGGCGAGCTGCGCGGCGCGGCCATCAAGGCGGTCTTCCTCGCCCTGGGACTGATCCTGATCTACGTCGCGATCCGCTACGACTGGCGCTATTCGCTGGGCGCGGTGGTGGCGCTGTTCCACGACGTCTTCATCACGCTGGGTGCCATCTCCATCTTCAACAAGGAGGTGACCCTGACCGTGGTGGCGGCGCTCCTCACGATCGCCGGGTTCTCGATCAACGACACCATCGTCGTCTTCGACCGGATCCGCGAGCGGCGCCAGGCGCTGCGCCGCGAGTCCCCCGAGAAGATCATGAACATCGCGGTCAACGAGACCCTGAGTCGGACGATCATCACCTCCTTCACGGTCGTGCTCACCGTGCTCGCGCTCTTCTTCCTGGGCGGCGAGGTGCTCCACGATTTCTCCTTCGCCATGCTCGTCGGCGTGATCTACGGGACCTACTCGTCGGTCTACGTGGCGAGCGCGCTCGCGCTCGAAACCCAGCTCTACCTCGAGCGGCGGACGCCGGCCCGGAAGCGGTAGGAAGCTCCCGATGCGAACCGCGGCGCTTCCGGCGCGAACCGCGGCGATGCTGATCCTGGCCGGATCGGCCTTGGCCCGACCTTCCCTCGGCCGCGCCGAAGCGCCCCCGCCGCCGCCTCCTCCCGTCTCGACGCCGATCCTCGCTCCCGATTCCCGCGCCGAGGGGCATGGGGCCGACCGCCGCGCGACTCCGCTCCAGCTCTTCGCCACGGCCGAAGAGGCGTGGGCTTCGGGCGACGCCGAAACCCTGGCTTCCCTGGTCGACACGACGCAGGTTCGAATCGGCCTGAAGCCCGGTTCCACCCCGACGGCGGCGATGACCCGCAGCGCCGCGGCGTTCCTCTTCCAGGATCAGCTCCGGCTGGTGAGGACGCAGTCGTTCCAGGTCACCCGCGTCAGCGTGGGGAACGCCTCCGCCACGGCGACCGCGCGCTGGTGGGGCGACTGGGGCGCGCGCGAGGGGACCCGGAAGCTCACCGTGACCCTGAGCGCGGTGCCGCTGGGGGGTCGGTGGTACCTGCGCGAAGTCCGGGTGAAGGGCTGAGCGCCGACTCGGCGCCCCAAGCCGCGCAGAGCCGCACGCGGCCGCACCCATGAACGAAGCGGACGTCCTCTACACCTCCGACCTCCACGGCAGCCGCTCCCACTACGAGGCTGCTTTCCGGATGGCCGGCGACCTGGGCGTCCGGGCCGTCGTGCTGGGAGGCGACCTCGCGCCGATGGGCGACCCGGGCGCGCAGCGGCAGTTCTTCCAGGACTTCCTGATCCCGCTGCTGCGCGAGCGCCTCGCCGCCCCCGGAGCGCCCCAGGTCTTCTACATCTTTGGGAACGGAGACTGGCGCGCGAACGAGGCCGTGCTCGAGGAGTCGCGGCTTCCGGGCCTTCGCTACGTGCACGGCGGCGCGGCGCCGTTCCTAGACGGGACCTGGATCGCCGGGCAGAACTGCGTTCCGCCGACGCCGATCCGGCTCAAGGACTGGGAGCGATGGGAGGTCGTGCCGGGGGCGTTGGGACGGCCCGACGGCCAGCGGAGCGCTCCCGACGGGACGCTCCACGAGTTCACGTTCCAGGGTCGCGAGCGGGAGGAGACCCTCGACGGCGAGATGGAACGGCTGGAAGCGGCGGTCCGGGGAGCCACCGGCGCCTCCGAGGCCGCCGCCGTCGCCTCCCAGGCGCTGGTCTGCGTCTTCCACGGCCCGCCCCACGACACCGCCCTCGACCAGATCGCGGGGGGCGCCCACGTCGGCTCCCGCGTGACGCGCCGCTTCCTGGAGCGGATGCGCCCCGCGCTCTCGCTGCACGGGCACATCCACGAATCCCCCTCGGTCTCGGGACGATTCGCCGACCGCGTCGGCGCCACCGTCTGCGTCAACCCCGGGCAGACCCCGGCCGCGCTCCACGCCGTCTCCTTCCGCATGGCCGATATCGCGGGCACCCTGCGCCACACCCTGCACGGTCCGGCGAACCTCGCGGAACCGCGCTAATCGCCTGCGGTTTAGCTGATAGGAAGCCCGGCCCCCCGGCCGAGGATCCCTCTGGTATCCTTTCGTGGCCGAAGTTGAAGGCCGCGCCGACCCGACCCTGAACGAGGCTCTCTTGCCGCCAAAACTCCCACTCTTCCAATGGCTTAGAGTCGCTGGACGGGTGGGCTCGGGCGTCGCCCTGGGGACTCTGGGAGCGGTCCTGGCGGCCCTCCTTGCCCTTCCCGGTCCCGCGGCCGGGCAGGGCACGTCCGCAAGCGCCGCTTCCGACCTGACCGGGGGGTTCTCGGTCGCCCGCCTCAAGTACACGGGCGGGGGCGACTGGTACTCCGACGAGACCTCGCTCAAGAATCTCCTCAGCGCGGTCAAGGCGCGAGGCGACATCCGGGTGTCGCAGCAGAAGGAGGCGGTGGTGACGGCGACCGATCCCGACCTCTGGAACTACCCCCTCCTGTTCGTCACCGGCCACGGAAACGTGAAGCTGAACGACCAAGAAGCGGCCTCGCTGCGCCGATACCTGGACCAGGGCGGGATGCTCTGGGGGGACGACAACTTCGGCATGGACAAGTCGTTTCGCGAGGCGATGCAGCGCGTCTATCCCGAGTCGCCGCTCGTGGAGCTTCCGTTCAACCACGAGATCTTCCGGCGGCCGAACCCCTTTCCGAGCGGCGCGCCCAAGATCCACGAGCACGACGGGGGTCCGCCGCGCGTCTTCGCCATCATTCGCGGCGGGCGGATGGTCGTCCTCTACACGTTCGACACCGATATCGGAAACGGGATCGAGGACGCCGGTGTGCACGACGATCCCCAGGCGAAGCGGGACGCGGCGATGCGCTTTGCGATCAACATCGCGACCTACGCGGTGAGCCACTGAGGTCCGGTTCCCCATCATGAGGCGGTCATGACCCCATCGGGCGAAAGCCTTCATGCGACGCTGAGCCGCGCGCGGCGCTTCCTGGTCTGGCGCGCGGTGGAGCAGGCCGGGTTGGCGCTCGTCGTGGCCGCGATCCTGGTCGCGCTGATCGCGCTCGGGGTCGCGCTCGCCACGCCGCTGCATCGCGACGAATTCGTCCTGATCCGCCTGGGTCTCCTGGGCACCGGCGCGCTCCTCCTCCTGTTCGCGGCGGCCCGCGTGGTGCTGGCCCCCGCGCGTCTCGAGGACGCGGCGCTGGCGACCGGGCGCCTCCTGGGCGAGCGGGACGATGAGCTCCTCGGCGCCCTCGAGCTGGCGCGCTCGGGAGCGGACGAATCGCGCGACTCCGGAGCCCTTCGCGACGCGGCGGTCGGCGCCGCGGCCGCGCGGGCCGCGGGCGCTCCGATCGCGCGGCTCCGCCGGTGGGATGCGCGCGGCCGCTGGCTTCTCGCGGCGGGGGGCACCCTCGTGCTCCTCGGCGCCACCGCGGTCGCCGGAGGGGCCAGGACCCCGGCCGTGCTCCGCCATATCGCCGATCCCCGGACCGCCCCCATCGCGCCGATCGCGATCCGCGTCGATCCGGGCACGCGCGACATCGAGGGCGGCGAGTCGGTCGTGATCCGGGCCTACGTGCGCGGCACGGGACAGCGCCCCAAGCTGGAGGTGGCGGATCGCGGCGACTGGAAGGAAGCGTCGCTCGACGAGGCCGAGGACGCCACCGGCGTGAAGTCCGGCGAGCGCGCGTGGTCGCTCCTCCTCCGGAACGTCAAAGACGATGTCCGCTACAAGGTGCGCGCCGGCAGCCAGGAATCTCCCGTGTACGCGCTCACCGTGCGCGACCTGCCGCGCGCGACCGGCTACCGTGTTCGCTACGACTATCCTCCGTACACCGGCCTCAAATCGGAAGAGAGCCACGCGGTGACGGGCGACCTCGCCGCGCCGCGCGGCACGCGCGCCCACCTCGTCGTCACGCTCAGCCGGAGCGTTCGCCGCGGCGCGCTCCTGTTCGAGGGCGGGCTGTCGATCGCGGCGGAGCCGGGCGAGCGTCTCGCGGCCTTCACGGTGCCGATCCGGGGCGACGACCGCTACACCGCGCGGCTCGAGGACGCGCGCGGCCGACGGGTGGACCTGGGCCCGTTCGAGGTCCGCGGCATTCCCGACCGGCCGCCCACCGTCTCGGTGCTCTCGCCCGGCTCGGTCGAGGACGTGGGACGCGACATGACGGCGACGATCATCGCGGGTGCGACCGACGACTACGGCGTGCGGAAGATCCTGATCCGCTACAAGGTGCGCGACGGGGCCGAGAAGACCGACGTGCTGCACGAGGAGAAGGGAACGGCGCGCGAGCTGGCCGTGCGCTACACGTGGGCGCTCCAGAGCTACTCGCTCCTGCCCGGCGAGGAGGTCGAGTACCGGATCGGGGCGATGGACGGCAACGCGGTGGACGGGCCGCAGACCACCTGGTCCGACGCGCGCCTCCTCCGCTTCCCCTCCGCCTCCGAGATCCTCGCCTCGATGTCGGGCGAGCGCGACGAGACGATCCACTCCCTCGAGGATGCGTGGCAGGACGCGAAGGACCTCTCCCAGAAGGCCGAGGAGCTCTCGCGCGACCTGGGGCGCACCCGCGAAATGACCTGGGAAAAGCAGCAGGAGGCGCAGAAGACCCTGGAGGGGCAGCAGCAGCTCCAGCAGAAGATCGACCAGGTGGCCGACAAGCTGAGCCAGGACGCGGAGAAGCTCAGCCAGTCGCGCGCGCTGAATTCCGATCTGTCGCAGAAGATCCAGGAGCTGCACGAGATCCTGAGCCAGATCAAGGACCAGTCGCTCCTTCGCTCGATCCAGCGGCTCCAGGACGCGATGAAGAATCTCTCGCCGGAGCAGATGCAGGCCGCGCTCCAGAATCTCAAGATGAACCAGGAGCAGGTCATGAAGAGCCTGGAGCGGACCATCGAGATGCTGAAGCAGATCCGCACCGAGGAGAAGATGGAGGCCGCGTCGGAGCGCGCCGCCGAGATGGAACGGCGGCAGATCGCGCTCAACGACTCCCTGTCGCGGGCGAACAAGAGCGAGGAGACGAAGTCGCTGGCGAAGACCCAGCGCGAGAACGAGAAGCTGAGCGCCGAGGAGCGCGCCGCGCTCGACTCGCTGGCCGCCGATCTCAAGGCGATGGACCTCGATGCCTCGAAGGAATCGGAGCAGCTCGCGGACGATCTCGGGGAACAGGGAGCCAAGCCTGATTTCCAGCATGCGTCCGAATCGATGGAGCAGGGCGATCGCGAGAATTCACGCCAGGCCGCCGAGCGGCTGAAGCAGCGCCTCACCCAGCTCCGCCAGGGCGTCGACAAGATGCGCGAGAAGTTCCAGAACAAGCGGAAGAACGAACTCGCGAAGAAGATGGAGGACGCCGCACAGGACCTCCTCGACATCGGAAGGCTGCAGCAGAAGATGCTGAACGATCAGGAGAGCAGCCTCTCCGAGCGCGCCGAGACTCAGAAGGGACTGGAGGACGCGACCACGTCCGTCACGAAGCGGATCGCCGACATCGGCAAGCAGACGCTCCACATCACGCCGGACATCGGGCAGGCGCTGGGACGCGCGCTCACGAACCAGGAGAACTCGGTCGGACGCTACTCCGAGCAGGACCTGGGCGGAGGGCTGATGGCCGGGAAGGAGGCGGCGATCGCGCTGAATCAGGCCGCGGCGGGGCTGCTTCGGAGCAAGCAGTCGATGCAGAGCTCCTCCTCCTCGACCGGTTTCCAGGAGGCGATGGACCGGCTGCAGAGCCTGGCCGGCGAGCAGGAGCAGCTGAACAGCGAGTCGATGGGGATGATGCCGGGCGAAGGACAGCAGGAGGGGAGCCAGGCGAACCGGTTGAGCGAGGGAGAGGGCCAGGCGCTCTCCCGCATGGCCGCCGAGCAGGAGGCGATCCGCCGCGGCCTGGAAGAGACGATGCAGAAGATCGGCAAGGGAGGCGGGACGCTGGGCAACATGGGCGACGTCGGCGACGAGATGAAGAAGGTGGAGCAGGACCTGCGCGGCGGGCGGCTCGATCACGACACCGTGGACCGGCAGCAGCGGATCCTGAGCCGGCTTCTGGATGCGCCGCGCAGCGTGGAGAAGCGGGACTACTCGCGCAAGCGGCAGTCGCGCCCCGGCGTGGACGTGGTGCGCTCCTCGCCCGGCGCGCTCTCGCCCGAGCTTCTCCAGGCGCGCCCCTCGCTGGCCGCGCTGCTCGCGCGGGCGGGGCGCGACCCGGTGGCGCCGCGCTACCGCGCGCTGGTGGACGAGTATCTCCAGTCGGTGCTGGGCGGGAAGGCCAAGTGACCCGACGCGTCCCTGGGACCGGCCGCGCCCGCCACGCCGCGATCGCCCTCGCCGCCCTGCTCGTGACCGCCGCCTTCGGTAGCGCCGGCGCCAAGCCGCGCGACCCCGAGCCCCCGGCCAAGCCCGACGCGCGCGTCCCCTCCCGGACCAACGCTCCGCAGCCGCTCCCGATCCTGAACCGCGACGACCGCCTGCCCGAGGGATACCAGGATCTCGTGCGGCGGCTGATGGCGCGCGGGCCCGGCGACACCCTGGGCGACGGCGTGTTCGCGCTCGCGGAGGGCTCGTTCCATGCGGGCGCGTTCGACGAGGCGGGCGGGCGCTACGCCGACTTCGTGCAGCGCTTCCCGCGGAATCTGCGCGCGAACCTGGCGCTCGAGCGGCTGCTCCTCATGAAGGACGGCCGCGACTTCGGCGACGAGCCGCTCCGGATCTACGCGCGCGCCGACCTCATGCGCGCCGAGGGGCGCGCGGATTCGGCCGAGACCGCGCTGGCCGCCGGCCTCGCCCGCTATCCGGGTACGAAACTGCGCTACCATTTCCGCTACGCGCTGGCGGAGATCGCGCGCGACAAGGGGAACCATGCCGCCGCCATCGAGCAGGCGCTGGCGGTGGCCGACACCTCCGGCGATTCGCGCCTGGCCCCCGCGGCGCTCAAGCTGGCCGGGGACGAGACGCTCGCCATGGGCGGGCCGCCGGAGCGCGCGTCGGGCTACTACCAGTCGCTCCTGGAGCGCTTCCCCGATTCTCCGCTCGCTCCCTCGGTGCGGGAGCGGCTGCTCCAGATCCGAAAGAAGATGCAGCTGTGACCGGCGCCCGGCGGTGGCTCGTCGTTCTCGTCCTGGCGGCCTCGGCGCTCGGCGCCCTTCCCGGCGCGGCCGGCGCGCGGCTCCTGGTCCCGATGGACGACAAGCAGGCCGACCATCTCCGCGCCTACGGGCTCACCTACTGGGCGCTGGAGCGCGGGCTCCACGGGGAGTGGCTGCTCAACTACCGTGGCGGATCGTTCCTTCTCCCCGACAACGCCACGCTCGCGACCGAGGCGGTGGTGCGCGGCGTCACCGTGGAGCCGGTGGACGAGGCGATGGTGGCGCGGATCATGGCCGAGATCGCGGACAACAACATGGAGTCGGTGAAGCTCGAGACGGCGCCGCGGATCGCCGTCTACGTGCCGCCCAGCGCGCCGCCCTGGGACGACGCGGTGCAGCTCGCCCTGGACTACGCGCAGATCCCCTACACCAAGCTGTGGGACGCGGAAGTTCTCGACGGGAAGCTTTCCCAGTACGACTGGCTGCACCTGCACCACGAGGATTTCACGGGCCAGTACGGCAAGTTCTTCGCGGCCTTCGCCACGACCGACTGGTACCGGCGGCAGGTGGCGGAGAACGAGGCGATGGCGCACAGCCGCGGCTTCGCCAAGGTGTCGGAGCTGAAGAAGGCCGTGGCGCGCACGATCAAGGCGTACGTGGCGGCGGGAGGGTTCCTGTTCGCGATGTGCTCGGCGACCGACACCTTCGACATCGCGCTCGCCGCGAAGAACGTGGACATCGTGGGGCCGGAATACGACGGCGACGGGGCCGACCCGCGCGCGGACGCGAAGCTGGACTTCGGCGAGTGCCTCGCCTTCCAGAACTTCCAGCTCGACGAGAACCCCATGGTCTACGAATTCTCCAACATCGATACGACGAACCGCGCCTCCCTGCGCGGCCAGCGCAACGACACCTTCACCCTCTTCGACTTCTCGGCGAAGCAGGACCCGGTTCCGTCGATGCTGGTGCAGGACCACACGGCCGTGGTGCCCGGGTTCATGGGACAGACCACCGGGTTCGAGAAGTCGATGATCAAGCCCGGCATCACGGTCCTCGCCGAGACCCCCGGGGCCGACGACGTGAAGTACCTGCACGGCCATTACGGCAAGGGCACCTTCACCTTCTACGGCGGCCACGACCCCGAGGACTACCAGCACGCCGTGGGCGACCCGCCCACCGATCTGGCCCTCCACAAGCACTCCCCCGGCTACCGGCTCATCCTGAACAACGTCCTCTTCCCGGCCGCGGAGAAGAAGGAGAAGAAGACCTAGCCGGGCCGCGGGCGGTTTGCTACGCTCCGCCCCTGCCATGTACGATCCGAGCCGCGAGTACACGACCAGCGTTCTCATCGTGGGCGTCACCGGCGCGATCGGGCGGGCGGTGGCCCGCGACCTGATCGTGAACGGCTACCGCGTCTACGGCCTGATCCGCGATGCCGAATCCCGGGACCGCCTTCCCTACGGCGTCGTCGGCGTGGTGGGGGACGTGCGCGCTCCCCAGACGTGGGAAACCGCGATCGAGCGGACGCAGGTCGTCGTGAACTGCTCCTTTCCGAGAGACCTGTCCACCGGCGCCCTCACCTACGAAGACGCCGAGCGCGAAGCGGACGACCTGGCCGCGATCCTGGACCGCCTGTGCGACCTGGTCCGGCGCAGAAAGCGCCGCCTGGTGCACACCTTCGGCGCGCTCCTCTACGAGCCCGACGCCAACGGATGGGTGCGCGAGACCTCGGCCATCGCTTCGGGGCGCGGCTACGGCGTGCGCCATCGCCGGACCTATCCCGTCTTCGAGAAGCACCGGAAGAAGGGGCTCCGGGCGATGAGCGTGAACCCGGCGTTCGTCTACGGGCGCGGCGGCTGGTTCGAACATGGGCTGGTCGAGCCGCTCACCCGCGGGCAGGCGGTCCTGATCGGCGACGGCCACCAGACGATGCACTACGTGGCCGCCTCCGACGCGGCCAGCGGATACCGTCTCGCGATCGAGCACGGCCTGGACGGCGAGGATTACCTGCTGGGCGACGACCGCCCCTCCACCCTCGGCGAGTTCACCCGGCTGGTCGCGCGCGAGCTGGGGGTGCCCGAGCCGCGCTCGGTTCCCGAGGAGGAGCTGGTGGGGCAGCTCGGCCCCTGGAACGTCGACGCCTACACCTTCTGTCCCAAAGTGGACTCGACCAAGGCGCGCGAACGGCTTGGCTGGACCCCGCGCTATTCGACGATCGAAGAAGGCGTCCCCGCCGCGATCCGCGAGTACAAGCGCGCGCAGCTTCAGGCGGCGGCCGGCTAATCGTCGTGCGGCTGCGCCCGATACGCCGCCGCTTCGCTTCGCTTCTACCCGCCGCCCTCTTCGCGCTCCCGCTCTTCGCCTCCTGCGCTCCCGCGCCCGCCGAATCCTGGTGGCGGCACGTCCGCTGGCTCGCCGACGACGCCCGCCAGGGTCGCCAGACGGGAAGCCCCGGCTACCTCGCCGCGGCGCAGTACGTCGCGCACGAGTTCGAGATGGCGGGAGCGCGCCCCGCGGGAACCGCCGGCTGGTTTCAGCCGGCCTCCTTCGTCGCGCGGAGAGTGGTCGAGCCGGAGTGCTCGGTCGTTCTGAGCCGCCGGGATCGCGCCGACACGCTCGATCTCGGGGAGGACGCGCTGCTCTCCGCGTCGCTCGATGCCGCCGATTCGATCGATGCCCCCGCCGTGTTCGTCGGGCACGGTCTCGAGCTGCCCGAGTCGGGCTTGCGCGACCTGGACGGGCTGGACCTGCGGGGCGCGGTCGCGGTCTACCTGCGCGGCGCGCCGCGCGACGTCCCCTCCACGGTCGCCGCCCATGCCCAATCCACGGGCGAACGTTGGGCGCGGCTCCGCGAGCGCGGCGCGATCGGCCTGGTCACGATCTCCAATCCCAAGGTGCGGTCGCTCCCGTGGGAGCGCGCGAGGCTCACCCGCCTCGAGG
Organism: Candidatus Binatia bacterium; assembly: GCA_035631035.1. Lineage (NCBI taxonomy): Bacteria > Candidatus Binatota > Binatia (SeqCode) > Binatia bacterium. Next base: position 20,929 of record DASQJL010000002.1, read on the forward strand.
AGGGTTTCACGCTGGCCGATTCCTCCCTGGACGAGAAGGGAGGGATGCGCTTCGCCCTGTACGCCAATCCCGATCGCGCAGAGCGGTTCTTCCAGGGGAGCGGGCACACCTTTGCGGAGATTCTCCAGCGGGCCGACGCGAACCAGCCGCTTCCCCGGTTCGCGCTCCCCTACAGGATCCGCGCGCGGGTCCGGCTCACGCGGCGGGCCGTGGAGAGTCCGAACGTGGTCGGCGTGATCCCGGGGAGCGACCCCGTGCTGCGCGGCGAGTCGATCGTGCTCTCGGCGCACCTCGATCACCTGGGGATCGGCGCGCCGATCGCGGGCGACTCGATCTACAACGGCGCAATGGACAACGCGAGCGGGGTGGCGACGCTGATCGAGATCGCTCGCGCGCTGCGCTCGGGCTCCCCGCCGCGGCGCTCCATCGTGCTCCTCGCGGTGACGGGCGAGGAGGAGGGACTCCTCGGCTCGCGCGTGTTCGCGGCGCATCCGCCCGCAGCCGTGGGGCGCATGGTGGCGGACCTCAATCTGGACATGTTCCTGCCGATCGCTCCGCTCCGCTCCGTGATCGCCTACGGAGCCGACGAGTCGGATCTCGGCGACTGGTTCCGGGCCGCCGCGGAGTCCTCGAGCGTGAAGGTGGAGCCCGATCCGGAGCCCGCCCAGAACATCTTCGTTCGAAGCGACCAGTACAGCCTGGTGCGCGCCGGGGTTCCGTCGCTTTTCGTGGAGATCGGTCCCGGCGGCGACTCGGCCGTGGTGCGGCGGTTCCAGCTCTGGAGGAAGAACCGCTACCACGCGCCTTCCGACGACACGCGCCAGCCGATCGACTTCCGCGCGGCCGACGACTTCAACCGGCTCTTGCTCCGGTTCACCCGCGACGTGGCCGACCGTCCCGCGCGGCCTCGGTGGAAGCCCTCCTCGTTCTTCCGGCGCTACGAGCCGGGGCCGAGCTAGAAGCCCTTCTCGCTCGCGATGACGAGGGTCGTGCGGCTCGGAGAGAGATTGACCGTGTTCTGGGGCCCCAGCAGCGACTTGGCCGCCTGGAGCAGCGACTTGTCCGCGGAGATGACCGACACTCCGACGAGGACGCCCACGTCCGGGAACCGGGACTGCCCCCCGTTCGTGATCCAGTTGTCATAGTCGATCTTGTACGTGCTCTTGAAGAAGATCATGTCGCGCGGAAGGTAAGGCGCGAGCTCCACCGGCACGACTCCGGCCTGCTCCTCGGGGGGCCAGTGCTGGTGGTCGCCGAAATACAGGTACACGGCCGCGCGCACGGCCTGGATGTCGGCGACGGCCTGAGCGGCGCGCACGTCGCGCATGAAGTTCATGTAGTTCGGGATGGCGACGGCCGCGAGGATGCCGACCACCGTCATGGCGACGGCGAGCTCGAGCATCGTCAGCCCCTTGGAGAATCCTCGGAGCACCCCGGTTCCGGCTCCTTCCTTGGCGATCGTCGGCGCTTCGTGCGACGGTGTTCCGCGCTAGGAGTATCGGCGCTCCGTGGGGCGTTCTTGAAGGCGTGAACCCGATGGCGGAGGAGCCGTTGGGCCGCTGGGCGGAGGAGGACGGGGCCGCCGCGGGTGAGCAGGGGCCGCCCCCCCGGCGGCCCGCATGCGATGTGGAGGGGGGAATCCTCAGCCGGCGCGTCCGCCGGCCCGGTCGGGGGGACCGGTCCAAGCCCCGGAAGGCGCGAACGCCCTCCGGGGCGAAGCGCTCAGATCGGGAGCCAGTAGGTGATCTTGGCGAGCAGCGTGTTCTCGGGCTCGTTCCGGAACAGGGTGCGCGTGCCGAGGCCGCTCTCGAAGCGGTTGGGGTCGATCGAAAACATCGAGCGATCCTCGAACCGCTCGCGGCTCTGCTTCCAGACCAGGAAGAAGGTGCTCCCCGGGCGGTACTGCCACCGGTAGACCACGTTCACGTTCATCGACGAGTAGCTGAAATCGTTGTCCCGGAAATCGTAGGGCGTCGTGGGGTTGTTGCTCGCGTCCACGTTGTGCCCGGCGTAGTTCACCAGGTCGTAGCTGTCGGCTCGCGCCAGCTCCCGCGCCCGGCTGTATTTGCCCACCGTGAGGAACGGCTCCGCATAGACCTCGAGCGACTGGTTGCGGGTGAAGAGCAGGCTCGAGCGCAGCGTGACCGACGCCGTCTGCTGGTGGATGTCGCCGAAGATGTAGGAGATCCCGCCGATCCCCTGCCCGCCGTAGATCGATACGGGGCGCTGGTCCAGGTACTGGGTGTCGTCGTAGCGGTTGTGATAGCCCAGGCTCAGCGTGTGGTTGACCGCGCTCGACTGGTTCCAGTTGATGTTGGTGGTCAGGTCGAGCGAGACGTTCTGCGCGACGTCCTTGTTCCAGCTCGTCTCGAACGACGCGTTCAGGTTCTTCCGGCGATCGGTGGAGGCGCCGACCCAGCCCCCGTAGGTGAGCGGCTCGCTGATGACGGGACCGCCGCGCGTCTCGTAGCGGTGGTGCCCCCAGTCGTTGAAGAGGGCGCCGAACCACGCTTCGCGGAAGTTCTTGAACTGCATCCAGCCGTTGATGTTCGACGCCAGGTACTGCGGATGGCCCGCTTCGTAGTGCCAGGCGGGCATTCCCGTGCCGAGGTCGTATCCGGTCCGCCCCGCGTACATCCAGGAGCGGTTGAAGTTGAAGTTGAGATTGGCGCTGTTGTACACGCGGCTCTTTCCTTCGGGATTGAACCGCCGCTGCAGCCACGCGTAGCTGTTGATCTCGTCCGGGGCCTGGAGATAGCCCAGATCGTTGATGTCGAGCTTGGCCGATTCCCACCGGCCGCCGACGTTCCCGCGCCATTTCCCGCCCATGCGGTCGACCTGGAACGTGCCTCCGGTGCCGTAGCGCGGCGCGTCGCTCGCCCCCGGCGCCGGCTCGGAGTTGATGATCGAGCCCACGAAGGAGCCGCTGGCGCGCCAGGACCGGTGCAGCGAGGTGAGCGCGAAGTCCAGCCCGCTCGTGTAGGCTTCGCGCGAGGCGCGGTCGCCCCAGGTGGCGCGATCGGCCGTGTTGAGAACCCCGGTCTGCATGAAGTTGATCTGATGGCGCCCCTGCGCGAACTCCTTGCCGAAGCGTCCCACGAAGAAGCGCGACAGCCGGTCGCCGCTCTTGAAGATGTTGTGCGCCTGCCCGTCCTGCGTGAGATCGGTGGAGGCGGCGAGCGCGGCGACCGAGATCCCGCCCACCGTCTTGCCGGTCAGCTTCCCGGCGTAGCGGATCCGGGCGTTCTCATCGCCGGTGCCGATGCGCCGCGAGTAGAAGAGGTTGAACGTGGGATGCTGGAAGAAGCGGCTCCCCTCGACGAAGAAGGGGCGCTTCTCCTGGTAGGAGGTCTCGAACGGCGACAGGTTGAGCACGGCGGGATCCGCCTCCACCTGGCCGAAATCGGGCTGCACCGTCGCGTTCAGCGTCAGGTCCGACGTGACCCCGTACTTGAAGTCCGCGCCGGCGTCCTGGAACCCGTCCAGGCGGTCGGGCCGGCTCGGGGAGGAGATCATGGCGTGGTCGGTCTCGCGCTGCACCACGTACGGGAGCACCTCGATCTGGCGCGGAGCGCGGATCCCGCGCAGCCCCGTGAGCTGGCCGAACTGGCTCACGAAGCCGGCCTGCTTCCGGTCCCAGGTGTGCCAGGCCGTGTCCTGTCCCAGCCCCTGCATGAAGCGCCAGACGTTGAGTCCCCAGGTCATGTCCTCGCCCGAGCGGTAGCGGATCGCCGAGAAGGGGATCCGGATCTCGGCGTACCACCCCTGGTCGTCGCGCGAGGTCTCCGCTTCCCACACCGCGTCCCAGTCGTCGTCGTTGCCGTCGCCGTTGTTATAGATGTAGGAGTCGAGCTGCACGCCCAGCGGGTTCACCTTGAAGGCATAGCCCGTCGTGTGGTCGTGATAGGGATCGAGGTAGATCGCGACGATGTCCGAGTTCGTCATGTGGTCGCGGCGCGTCAGCGTGGCCGCGATCTTCGCCTTCGGATCGCTCTTCAGGCAGGCGATGCCGAAGTAGACGGCGCCCTCGTCGTACGCGACCTTGAAGACCGTCTGCTCCGCGGGGGCCACGCCGCGGTCGGGCTCCCACACGGTGAATCCGCGGGCTGCCGGCGCGGCCTGCCACGCGGCGTCGTCGAGATGGCCGTCGAGACGGATCTCCTGATTGTCGAGACGGTAGGCCTGGATCGTCGGGCTCGTCGACTTGCGGCCGTCGGCGGAATCGGCGTACGAGGGCCCCTCGTCGGTCGGTGAGAAGCCGGGAAGCGCGGCGGCCGGCGCGGCCGCGAACGCTCCGATACCCAGGGCGAGGACGAGCGGCAGAACCGGCATGACGCAGGCGGAACGGATACGGGCTCCTGCGCGGGACATAGGCGATCTCCTTACGCGGCGAGGCTCGAGGGCCAACGGAATCACTACCGGCTTCGGTTGCCTGGAAGTTTCGACCGGTCGTGCGCTGCGTAGGGTTTCGACAGGGCCTGGGGCGGTTAGGTTGGAGCCGGTCCGCTCTCGGAGCCCAGGACCTCGGCCAGGAGCCGGTGAAACCGGTGCACCCCCTGCTCGCGGGTGGGGGAGTAGCGTCCCCGCTCGTACAGGCGGGAACGGACGCCGCGCTGCACGCTCTCGACGATGACTTCGTCCTCGCGCTCCACGCGGTCCAGGGCCGCGCCGGCTCCCCGGTCGAGGCGCGAAGGATCCCACACGTACGCGAGGAAGAGCACCTTCGTCCGGTCCACGTCCAGCGGGCGGACCACGTTCACGGAGATGCCCCACGGATAGAAGTTGAACATCAGATTCGGGAAGAGCCACCAGTAGTAGGCGGCGATCCTCCGGCCGTGGTCGGGCGAGGAGCGCGGCAGGTCGAACGCGTCCTCTCCCTCCTTGGCCACACCCACCTGCAGCACCGAGAGCCCGTGCGTCTCGGTCGTGTACTGGCCATAGTCGAGGGCGTCCGAGAGCGCGGCGTGCACGTAGGGGATATGGAACCCCTCGAGATAGTTGTCGCAGTAGAGCGCCCAGTTGGCGCGCACGATGTATTCGCGGGTCCGCGACGGATCCAGCGCCGCGTCGGCGATCGGCATCCAGCCGCACCGGGCGTCCATCGGTCCGACGAGGGTCTCGAGCGGCACGGCGGGGCGGAGCGAGGCGAAGAGGAACTTCCCCCACGTCCCGAACGGGACGCGCGGAAGATCGTCGGCCGGCGACGGGAAGCCCTGCGTCCGGTCGAACTCCGGCATCGAGTGGAACCGCCCATCCAGGGCGAAGCGCCGGCCGTGATAGCGGCAGCGCAGGACGTGCTCGACCCCCTCGCTTTCGACGACCAGGTTGCCCCGGTGCGTGCAGACGTTGGAGAGGCAATGGACCCGGTCTTCGGCATCTCGGGTGAGCAGGACCGGCTCGTCGATCATCCCCTCCAGCAGGGACACGGGGCAGACCTGCCCGGGAACCTTGACGCGATCGGTATCCCCCGCCAGCTGCCAGGAGGGGACGAAGACCCGCTCGCGGCTCGCCGCGAAGACCCCGGGGTCGGAGTAGACCCAGGCGGGGAGCGTGGAGGCGGCGCGGATATCCTCCGCGATGGAAAAGCTTCGGAACGGGCCCATGGAGGCCGATGAGAATAGGGATTCAAACGACGCCCCGCCACGGGATTCGCTGGGTTATGATGGGCCCGCGCGCGCCGTACCCCAAGGACAGGAGTCCGACCCGTGATCGTGTTGCTGATCGTTCTCGCCCTGCTGGTGCTGATCCTTCTCGTCCCGCCGATCCGCCGCAATCTCATCACGAGGCCCCTGATGCCGCTGGTCGCCGGGGCGCTGCCCCGGATGGGCGACACCGAGCGGATCGCGCTCGAGGCGGGGAGCGTCTGGTGGGAGGCGGAGCTCTTCTCCGGCCGGCCGGAGTGGAAGCGGCTCCTCGCGTTCCGCGCCAAGGCGCTCACCGACGAGGAGCGCGCCTTCCTGGCGGGCCCGGTCGAGGAGCTCTGCCGGATGCTGAACGAGTGGGAGGTCATGAAGGGCCACGATCTCCCGCCGGAGGTCTGGAGCTTCCTCAAGAAGCAGCGCTTCTTCGGAATGATCATCCCCAAGGAATACGACGGGCTGGGGTTCTCGGCGAACGCGCACTCGGCCGTGATCACCAGGATCTCCAGCCGGAGCGTCACGGCCTCGGTCACCGCCATGGTGCCGAACTCGCTCGGTCCGGCCGAGCTGCTCCTCCACTACGGGACCGAGGAGCAGAAGCGGCACTACCTGCCGCGCCTGGCGCGCGGCGAGGATATCCCCTGCTTCGCGCTGACCGAGCCCGAGGCGGGGAGCGACGCCACCTCGCAGAAGAGCGTCGGCATCGTGACGAAGGGGATCTACCAGGGGCGCGAGGTGCTGGGCATGCGCCTCAACTGGTCGAAGCGCTACATCACGCTGAGCCCCGTCGCCACCGTGATCGGTCTCGCGTTCGTGCTGCGCGACCCCGACCGGCTCCTGGGCGACAAGGAAGAGATCGGGATCACCTGCGCGCTCCTTCCCGCGAGCCTGCCGGGGATCATGATCGGACCGCGCCACGATCCGCTCGGGGTTCCCTTCCTGAACGGGCCGACCGAAGGACACGACGTCTTCGCGCCGCTCGACGCCATCATCGGCGGGAGCGCCAACGCGGGGATCGGCTGGCGGATGCTGATGGAGACCCTGGCCTCCGGCCGGGGCATCTCGCTTCCCTCGCTCGCGGTGGGCTGCGCCCAGCTCGCCACCCGGACCGTCACCGCCTACGCGAACGTTCGGGAGCAGTTCGGCCTTCCGATCGGGCGCTTCGAAGGGATCGAGGAGCCGATCGCGCGGATCGGCGGGCGCACCTACCTCATGGACGCGGCGCGGCGGCTGTCGCTGGGCGCGATCGACGAGGGGCAGAAGCCCGCGGTCATCTCGGCCATCGTGAAGCGCTATCTGACCGAGGGGATGCGCTCGGTGGTGAACGACGCGATGGACGTCCAGGCCGGCGCGGCGATCTCGCGCGGCCCGCGCAACGTCATGGCGCCCGCCTACGCCGCGGTGCCGGTCGGGATCACGGTGGAGGGCGCGAACATCCTCACCCGGTCGCTCATCATCTACGGCCAGGGGGCGATCCGCTGCCATCCCTACGTGCAGCGGGAGATGGCCGCTATCGCCAGGCGCGACCTGGCGGCCTTCGATCGCGCTTTCTTCGGCCACCTGGGGCACGTCCTCTCGACGGTGGGGCGCGCGTTCCTGGACGGGTTGACCGGAGGAGCGTTCGAGGGCGTTCCCGTGAGCGGTCCCGCACGGCCCCTGTTCGGAAGGCTCTCCCACCTGAGCGCGGCGTTCGCGCTCACGTCCGAGGCGGCGATGGCGACGCTGGGCGGAACGCTCAAGCGGCGCGAGCGGCTGAGCGGGCGCCTGGCGGACGCGCTGGCGTATCTCTACCTTTCCTCCGCGGCGCTCAAGCGCTTCGTGGACGACGGGCAGCTCCGCCGCGACCTGCCGCTCGTGCGCTGGTCCTGCGACTTCGCCTTCCATGAGATCGAGACGGCGATCGCCGGCGTTCTCGACAACCTGCCGAACCGGCCGGCGGCCTGGCTGGTCCGGTTCGCGGCGTTCCCGCTCGGCTTCCGGGCCAAGGCCCCCTCGGACCGTCTCAGCTCGGCGGTCGCCCGCGGCCTGCTCGACGACCGCGCGCTCCGGCTGGCCATGACGACGGACGTCTACATCCCTCCCGCCGGGGAGGGGAGCCTCGGCCGGCTCGAGGCGGCCTACGCCAAGGTGGTCGCGGCCCAGCCGATCGACCGGAAGCTCAAGGAGGCCGTCCGGGCCAGGCGGATCCCCGCCCATCTCGATACGGAGGCGCAGCTTGCCGCGGCCCTGACGGCGGGCGTGATCGACGAGGACGAGCGGCGGATCTGGCGCGAGGCGGACGTGGCGCGGCGCGACGCGATCCAGGTGGACGCGTTTCCGCTGGAGCAGTTCGCGGAGCTGCCGGTCTAGGAGGCGCCAGGATCTCCGGCTCTGCAAAAAACTGAGGTTCTGCAAATAACTGAAAAACAGTTTGCGTTGCGCCCCCGGCGTGGCCGTAGAATCGTGGCCGGTCGAGGCACTGTTCTGGTATACTTGTTGGACACGTAAGGCAACTCCCCTACAGCCTAGGCGAACCGCTTGCACCTGCGCGACTTCCGCATCCTGATCGGCTTCGCCGTGGCACTGGTTTCCGCTGTGCCGGCGTTCGCTGCGACTTCCCCGGCAGGACCGGTACGCCCGGCCGATCGCGGCGTGATCCGCGAAGAATTCCCCATCCCCACCACGCCCCCGTCCACGACGGTCCCGCTCTCCAAGAGGCTGCCGCTCCTCACGCCGCCGCCGCTGGAAGAGACGGTCGTGTTCCAGGACAGCCTGAACGCGCTCACGATCAACAATCAGGGGAACTGGACCCACGTCGACAACTCGGCCAAGCCGACGGCGTGGCACCTCGACACCTTCTACGGTTGCCAGGGGAACGGCTGGTGGTGCGGGCGGATCGACTCGACCTGGATCTACGACACCAACCGGGCCGGTTACGAGAACAGCTGGACGCAGTATCTCCAGAACGGCGTCTGGCTGGACAGCCTGCCGAACAACACGTCGATCAAGCTTTCCTTCCGTCATCATCTCAACGTGGAGCAGGGCTTCGACTTCGGCAGGATCGAGGTGTACGACCTCAGCCAGAACGATTGGGTGACGATCGCCAACTATACCGGGAAGGTGCCCAACAACGGGACCTGCGACACGGCCACGGTGATCATTCCCGACTCGATCGCCACCGTGTTCTACTCGATCGTGGACCGTTCGCAGCACCAGAAGGTCCAGTTCCGATTCTCCTTCCTCAGCGACGCCGCCTACTCGTCCCAGGACGGCCTCTATGACGGCGATGGCTGGGCCATCGACAACATCACCGTCAAGGTCGGCACCCAGCTCCGCTTCTTCGACAACTGCGAGAACGGCCAGGGCAGCTGGACTCCCTCGATCTTCCCGCCGGTGGGCGACCTGTACGCGATCAGCAACAACGTGTTCACCGAGGACATCTGCACCACCAACCGCACCAACGTGTGGTCGGATTGGGACGCCTCCACGCTCTCGGTGGTGCCGCGCCTGGACAACCTCCTCCGGACCCCGTCCGTCTTCATCAACAAGCCTGGCGAGGGCTTCGTCGTCTTCGACGTCTACCGGAATCTGCCGGCCGCCGCGTGCTTCTTCTACCACCTGCGCTACCGCACCCGGAACACCGGAGAGCCGGTATGGACCGAGTGGGTGGATCCGACGCGCGTCCTCTACTACGGCGCTTCCAAGGACTGGGCGCGGCAGAAGGTGGTGCTCCCCGGCGCGGCGAACCGGGACTCGGTGCAGGTCGAGTTCGGACTGACCGACTACGGCAGCATCTACTGTGACGGGATCGGATCGTCGAACGGGGTCTACACCTTCTTCGACAACGTCGCCGTCGGCGTGGTCACCGTGGCGCCCCCCATCTTCATCCAGCGCGACATCGACCTCTTCAACGACACGTTCAGCACGACCGCCTTCTTCAAGGACGACAACTTCAACACGGCGCTGGGTGACAGCGCGGTGGTCGAGGTGAGCTGCTCGCGAGGGTACAAGACGGGGTTCATGTACTACCGGTTCAATGGAGGCTCCTGGAGCTCCACGCCGCTCGGAAAATCGGCCGCCGCGCTCCCGAACCTGCGCTACGCGGACGTGCCGGCCGCCGCGTATCCGGCAAACACCAATCTCGAATACTACTTCGGCGTCACCGACAGCACGGACGCCACGACCTACCTGCCGGCGGGAGCGATCACCGACGGCACGTATTTCCAGGCCGCGATCCTGCCGCTGAAAACGGCGACGAATCCGGCGAACGCCTGCTTCGACAGCCTCGCCACCGTACTCTTCATCAACAACTACTCGGGTCGGGAGCCGAAGAACCTCTGGGCCGACGCCCTGAAAGCACAGGGCTACAAATTCGACACGTGGGATGTGAACGCCCCCACCAGCGCCCTGGGGAATACTCCCGGGGGCGCCAGCACCTCCGGTCCCTACGATTGGCCGCCGACGCCGGTGAGCGCGCTGACCCAGTACTCCACGATCATCTGGCATGCGGGCAGCCTGACCGCGTTCACGCTGTCGCAGCAGGATCAGGCACTGCTCCAAACCTGGATCCAGCAAACGGGCAAGAGTCGAAATCTCTGGATCGGCGGAGACAACGTCGCCTACGACCTGACCGTGAACAGCCTGGACTACAACTCGTTCCTGTCGTTCACCTGCGGGATGAAATACCTGCGCGACATGTGGGAGAACGCGCCCCAGGACACGCTGCACCCGCTGGTTCAAGGCTTCGCCGGGTCCCCGACGGCCGGACGCTTCATGCACGTGAACGACGACTGTCCGATTCTCGACAAGAACGACCTGATCGCCACGTCGACGCAGGGCGCGGCGAATGGAAAGGTCGGCATCGCGCTCAAGTACCCGAACAACTTCGCCGCCGCGACCCGGTACGCCACGAAGTACGTCTCGTTCGGCTCGGACAGCGCGCGGGTCTTCTTCCAGGGGTTCAATTTCAGCAACATCGAAGAGGGCGGGGAGCGTCTCAATTACGCGAAGAACATCATGCAGGGCTACTTCGGGGTGGCCAACTGCTACAGCCCGTCCGGCGTCGATGAAGATCCGGGTTCCGGCGCGCCGGCGATCCGCAACACCCTCGGCCAGAACGCGCCGAATCCGTTCAATCCCAGCACCGTCATCCGCTACTCGGTCGCCGAGACCGGCCCCGTCACGATCCGGATCTTCAACGCGGGCGGCGCCCTGGTGCGCACGCTGGTGGACGGCCAGCACGCCCCCGGCGAGTACACCGTGCGCTGGGACGGCAAGGACGCGAACGGCCAGCGCCTGAGCAGCGGCGTCTACTTCTACCGCATCGAGACCGGCGCCGGCTTCCGCGATTCGAAGAAGCTCATCCTCCTGAAGTAGTCGGGGCGGGCTTCGGCAGCTCGAAGCCGCTCCCGCAGAGCCGGCTCTGGCGCTCTCGACGACAGCCCTCACAAACTTCGGTCACTCCTCGTACGGTCTCGGCGTGAGGCGCGCTTGCGTGTCGGAAATTCGCGACATCTGTCCACCCATTTCACCGCTGCTAGCGCGTGTGAAACTCGCGACACCTGTCTTGAATTTTGCCCATCTTGAGCGTGTGTTAGCGCGCGGATTCACGTCGTGCGGTCCAGTTAATATATAAATAAACATGCCCCGGGGCATGTTCGCCTTCTCGCCCCGGGGCCGCTTCGGCGCTCGAGTTCTATCGAAGCGTGATTGGGTCTAAGCGTGAATCGGGCGTCCATCCACGGCCAGCGCCGCTTCTTTCACCGCCTCGGCCAGCGTGGGATGCGCGTGGCAGATTCGCGCGATGTCCTCGGCGCTCGCGCTGAACTCGATGGCCGCCACCGCCTCGGCGATCAGGTCGCCGGCGCGGGGGCCGATGATGTGCACGCCCAGGATCCGGTCGGTCTTGGCGTCCGCCAGGATCTTCACGCGCCCGTCGATCTGGCCCAGGGCGCGCGCGCGGCCGATCCCCCGGAAGAAGAAGACCCCTTTCCGGAACGCGACCCCGGCCGCGGTCAGCTCCTCCTCCGTTCGGCCGACCGACGCGATCTCGGGCTGCGTGTAGACGACTCCCGGGATCGCCTCGTAGTTCACGTGACCGTAGCCGGTGGCGATCCACTCGACGCACGCCACCCCCTCTTCGGACGCTTTGTGCGCGAGCATCGCGCCCCCGATCACGTCGCCGATGGCGTACACGCCTTCCGCCGACGTGCGATAGTGCTCGTCCACCGGGATCCGGCCGCGGTCGTCCGGCTTCAGGCCGACCGATTCCAGCCCGAGCCCCTCGGTATAGGGCACGCGCCCGACGGCCAGGAGCACGCGGTCCACGCGAAGCGGCTCCTGCCCCTCGCACGTGACCACGACTTCCTTCCCCTCGACCTTGGCGCCGGTGACCTTGGAGGTCAGCCGGAACTCCATTCCCTGCCGCTTGAACAGCCGGAACGCCTCCGTCGCGATCTCCGCGTCCATGCCGGGGAGAATGCGATCCAGGTATTCCAGCACGGTGACCCTGGACCCGAGTCGCAGCCACACCGATCCCATCTCGAGCCCGATGTACCCGGCGCCGATCACGGCGAGCCGCCCCGGCACCTCCGGCCAGGACAGGGCCTCCGTGCTGGTGCCGATCCGGTCGCCGTCCACGGTGACGCCGCGAAGCGGAGCCGACTTGCTGCCGGTCGCGATCAGGATGCTCTTGGCCTCGAGCGTGGCGGGCTCGGCGCCGCCTTCCACCGCCACGCGGCCCGGACCCGTGATTCTGCCGCGGCCGGAGTAACGCGTGACCTTGTTCTTTCGGAACAGCAGGTCCACGCCGCCCGTCAGGCCCTTCACGATCTCGTCCTTCCGCTTCATCATCACGCCGAGATCGAACGAGACCCCCTGCACGGTCACCCCGTGCGGCGCGAGCATCTCCTTGGTCTCGTGATAGCGCTCGCTGGATTCGAGAAGCGCCTTGCTCGGGATGCAGCCGACGCGAAGGCAGGTGCCTCCCAGCGCGGGCTCGAATTCGACGCAGGCGGTGTTCAGGCCCAGCTGCGCCGCGCGGATGGCGGCCACGTAGCCGCCGGGGCCGGATCCGATGACGATCAGGTCGTGTTTTGCGTTTGTCATTTCCGTTCCGAGGTCAGAGTCCGAGCAGCATCCGGGTGGGCCGCTCGATCAGCTCCTTCACGTGCTTCACGAAGGTGACCGATTCGCGGCCGTCGATGATGCGGTGGTCGTAGGTGAGCGCAACGTACATCATCGGCCGGATGACGATTTCGTCGTCGATCGCGACCGGGCGCTTGTGAATGGCGTGCAGCCCGAGGATCCCGCTCTGCGGCGGGTTGACGATCGGCGTTGAGAGCAGCGAGCCGTAGACGCCGCCGTTCGAGATGGTGAACGTGCCGCCCTTCAGCTCGTCCAGGCTCAGCTTGTTGTCGCGCGCGCGCTGCGCGAAGTCGGCGATCGCGATCTCGATCTCGGCAAAGGAGAGGCGGTCGGCGCCGCGCAGCACCGGCACGACCAGCCCGCGCCCGCCGCCCACGGCGATGCCGATGTCGTAGTAGTTCTTGTAGATGATCTCCTTCTCGCGGATCTCGGCGTTCACTTGCGGAAAGCGCATGAGCGCGTCGATCGCGGCCTTCACGAAGAAGGACATGAAGCCGAGCTTCACGCCGTAGCGCTCCTGGAAGGGCTGCTGGAGCTCCTCGCGCAGCGCCACGACGCCCGACATGTCGATCTCATTGAACGTGGTGAGGAGCGCCGCGGTGTTCTGCGCCTCCTTGAGCCGCTCGGCCACGCGCAGCCGGAGCGGCGACATCGGCACCGCTTCCTCGGTGGCGGAGGGCTCGCCCACGCCGGCTTCGCCCGCGCCCGCGACCGCCGCACCCGTGCCAGCCGCACCCGCGGCGGGCTCCGTCCGCGTGCGGCCCGGCTCGGGCTTCCGCGCCATGTGCTCCAGCTCGTCTTCCTTGAGGACGCGGCCGCCCGGGCCGCTCGCCGGCACGTCGGCCGGCGCGATCCCGTGCTGCCCCATCAGCCGGTCGGCCGAGGGCATGCGGGGGGGCGCGGCGGAGGGCGGTGCGGGCATCGGCGTCGCGCTCGGTGCGGGCGTTCCCTTCGGGGCCGCCTTGGCCGCGGGGGCGGCGCCGGCCTTCGGAGTGGGGGCGGCCGGAGCGGGAGCCGCGCTCGCCGCGCCAGCGGCGGGGGCCACCACCGCGCGCGCCGCGGAAGCCGCCGCCTTGGGCGTGCCCTTGGCCGGCTTGGCGCCATTTCCGCCGGCGCCTTCGGCCATCGTCGCGATCAGCTCGCCGATCTTCACGACGTCGCCCTTCTTCTTGAGCAGCTTCTCGATCGTGCCCGAGACCGGCGCGGGAAGCTCCAGCGTCGCCTTGTCGGACTCGATCTCGACCACCGCCTCGTCGCGCTCCACCCGATCGCCCTCGCCCTTCAGCCAGGCGCCGATCTGGACCTCTTTGATGGACTCGCCGACCTCGGGGACTCTCAGCTCAACCGCCATGCGCCGAAGGCTCCTTGTCGAAGGCCGCGAGCAGGAGCCGCTCCTGCTCGATCTTGTGGCTGCTCGCGGCACCACTTGCGGGCGTCGCCGATTCCGCGCGGCTCACGACGTGGAAGGGGTGCCGGCCCAACAGCCGGTCCCCGAACCGCGCGCGCAGGAACGGCCACGCGCCCATGTTGCGCGGCTCTTCCTGCACCCAGGTGATCGCGAGCTCCTTGGGGAGTCCCGCGAACAGCCGCTCCAGCGTCTCCTCGGCCAGCGGGTAGAGCTGCTCCAGCCGCACGATGGCCGTCGTCGTCTCGCCCAGCTCCTCGCGCGTTCGCATCAGCTCGTAGTAGATCTTCCCCGAGCAGAAGAGCACGCGCTTCGCTTTGTCGTTCGGCACCGCGGCGTCCGCGAGCACGCGCTCGAACGTTCCGCTCGCGAGCTCGGCCATCGGCGACACCGCGTCGGGATGACGCAACAGGCTCTTCGGCGTCATCACGATCAGCGGCTTCCGCCATGGCCGCTTCACCTGGCGGCGCAGCAGGTGAAAATACTGCGCGGGGGTGGTCGGATACGCAACCTGGATGTTGTCGCGCGCGGCGAGCTGGAGGAATCGCTCGATCCGGGCGCTCGAATGCTCCGAGCCCATCCCCTCGAAGCCGTGCGGGAGCAAGAGGACGAGCCCCGAGAGCCGGCGCCACTTCTCCTCGCCGCTCGTCAGGAACTGGTCCACGATCACCTGGCCCGCGTTGGCGAAATCGCCGAACTGCGCCTCCCAGGCCACGAGGCCGTCGGGCGTCTCCAGGGAATAGCCGTACTCGAATCCCATGCATCCGGCTTCCGAGAGTGGGCTGTTCCGGATCTCGACCTCGGCCTGTCCGTCGGACAGGTGATGGAGCGGCGTGTACGTGGCGCCGGTCTTCATGTCGTGCAGCACGGCATGCCGGTGGCTGAACGTGCCGCGCTCGGTGTCCTGTCCGGTCAGCCGGATTCGATAGCCCTCCACCGCGAGCGTGGCCAGCGCGAGCGCCTCGCCGGCGGCCCAATCCAGGGGCCGCTTGCCCTCGGCCATCTCGCGGCGCTGCGAGAGCCCGCGAAGAATCTTCGGATTGGCCGTGAAGTCTTCGGGGAGCACCGTCTGCGCGGCGAGAAGCTTCGCGAGCGCGTCCGCGTTCACCTCGGTCGCCACCTCGGGGGCGTGGGACTCGGGACCGCCCATGTAGCGGGTCCAGGGCCCGGCGGGCGGATCCGGGAGCGTCGTGCGCTTCACGCTCCGCGTCTCGTGCAGCTCCGATTCCAGGAAGGCGCGCATGCGCTCCGCCATGGCCTCTGCGTCTTCGTTCGTGATCCGCCCCGCGGCGACGAGCCGGTCGGCGTAGAGCTTGTGAATCGGCTTCCGCTTCGCGATCGCTTCGTACAGCAAGGGCTGCGTGAACGCCGGCTCGTCCCCCTCGTTGTGGCCATGGCGCCGGTAGCCGTACAGGTCGATCACGACGTCGCGGTGGAACGCGCGGCGGAATTCCATGGCGAGGCGCGCCGCGCGGATCACCGCGTCCGGCTCCTCGCCGTTCACGTGAAAGATCGGAGTCTGCAGCATCCGCGCGACGTCGGACGAATAGGGGGTCGAGCGCGCGTCGTCGGGATCGGTCGTGAAGCCGATCTGATTGTTCACGATCACGTGCAGCGTGCCGCCCGTCTCGTAGGCCGAGAGCGCGCTCAGGTTCAGCGTCTCCTGCACGATTCCCTCGCCCGCGAAGGCCGCGTCGCCGTGCATGAGCAGCGTCATCCCGCGCTCGCGGGCGCGGTCGCCCACCTGGTCCTGCTTCGCGCGCAGCCGCCCGATCGCCACCGGGTTCACGAATTCCAGGTGGCTCGGGTTGTAGCAGAGCGAGAGATGGATCGTGCGTCCCGAGGGGAGCGCCTTGTCCTTGCTGTAGCCCAGGTGGTACTTCACGTCCCCTCGGTAGTGGTACAGCTCGGGGTCCTGGTCCTCGAACTCGTAGAAGATCTGGCGCGGCTCCTTGCCGAGCACGTTCGACAGCACGTTCAGGCGCCCGCGGTGTGCCATGCCGAAGACGATCTCGCTGATACCGTGCTGGTCCGCCGATTCGACGGCGGCGTCGAGCAGCGGGATCAGCGCCTCCGAGCCCTCCAGCGAGAACGACTTCGACCCGATGTACTTCCGCTGGATGAACTCCTCGAACACGGCGGCCTGCGTCAGCCGCTCGAGCACACGGCGCTCCTCGTCGGGATGGAGCGGCGTCTGGAACTCGGGACGCTCCAGCCTGGCCTCCAGCCACTGGCGCCAGCGCACGTCGCGGATGTGGGTGTACTGAATGCCCACCGGCCCGCAGTAGATCTCGCGAAGGCGCGCGACCAGCTCGCGCAGCGTGCCGGCGGGGCGCCCGCCGATCGCGTCGCTGACCGGACGGTCGAGGTCGGCCTCGGTGAAGCCATGGAACGCCGGGTCGAGATCGGGCGGATCGGGGCGCACCGAGCCCAGGGGGTCGATGCGCGCGGCGAGATGCCCGCGCGAGCGGTAGGCCTGGACCAGCGAGAAGGCGGACTTGGCGCTGGGCGGCGCGAAACCGGCCTGCGTCGGCGCCGGGAAGGGCGCGGGCGCACTCCGCTCGGGGACGCCGGGTCGCGGCGCGGGTCGGGAGGCTGGCGGAGCCGAAGACGCCGGCCGCGAGGCCGTCGCGGCCGAATCGCGATCGACGAAGCTGGACTCCAACTCGGTCGAGACGATCGGCGCATTCGCGCGCGAGCCGTTTCGCTCGACGATGCGGCCGAAAAGGCCGCGCCGCGGGAAGGAAGGATCCAGCCGGGGATCGGCCGCGAAGCCGTTCGGCTCCGCCAGGTTCTGGAAGTAGCTCCGCCACTCCTCGGGCACGGCCGAGGGATCGCGGAGGTACTGGGCGTACAGCGCCTCTACGAAGGGGAGGCTCAACGTGTTCAGGGACTGCTTGCCGTCGGCCATGTCGCGTCGCGTTCCTGGGTGTTGGGTGCGAAGCTATCGCTCAGGGGGAACCCGACTTGGCACTGCGAATGCCGTGCCACCGTTCCCCTCCGCATTAGATACGTCCAATGGAGATCGCGATCCTTGGGCGCAAAGCGCAAGCCGCTTATGATGCCATGGAAGAGTGTCCCGAGCATCAGGTTTAGTTGGCTGCGAATACACGAGTTGCGAGAGAAGGGGCGGGCGTTCCGGGCCCCGTTTGGAGGTGAGAAAAATGCTGCGTTCGATCGACCCGGCCACCGGCCAGGTGATCCGGGAATACGAAGAGGCGGACGCCGGGAAGATCGCGTCCGCACTGGAATTGGCCGACCGGGCCCAGGCTGCCTGGCGGGAGCGTCCGTTCGGGGACCGCGCCGCGGTGCTCCGCCGGGCCGGCGGCATTCTCCGCGCGAGGTCGGCCGAGTACGCGGACGTGATGGCCGCGGAGATGGGCAAGCCGGTCGCGCAGGGCAAGTCCGAGTGCGAGAAGTGCGCGTGGGTCTGCGAGTGGTTCGCCGAACAGGGCGAACGGCTGCTCGCGGACGAAGAGATCCCGACCGACGCCTCGCGGTCGTACGTGGCCTACCGGCCGCTAGGCGTCGTGCTCGCGGTCATGCCGTGGAATTTCCCCTTCTGGCAGGTCTTCCGCTTCGCCGCTCCCGCGCTGATGGCGGGAAACGCCGGCGTGCTGAAGCACGCCTCGAACGTGAGCGAATGCGCGCTCGCGATCCAGTCGGTGTGGCGCGAGGCCGGCGCGCCCGAGGGCGTGTTCACGACGTTGCTCGTGGGAAGCGCCGCGGTCGGCGACATGATCGCCTCGGAGCACGTGCGCGCGGTGACCCTGACCGGCAGCACGCCGGCAGGCCGATCGGTCGCCGCGGCCGCGGGGCGCGCTTTGAAGAAGACGGTGCTGGAGCTGGGAGGGAGCGACCCCTACGTCGTGCTCGAGGATGCGGACGTGGAGGCCGCCGCCGACGTCTGCGCCGCGGCGCGGCTCGTGAATACCGGGCAGTCGTGCATCGCGGCGAAGCGGTTCATCGTGGTGGATGCCGTCCGCGAGCCGTTCACTGAACGCTTCGTCGCCAGGATGCGCGCGGCCCGGTTCGGCGACCCGCGCGATCCTGCGAATGGGTTGGGGCCGCTCGCCCGGCACGACTTGAGAGATCAACTGCACGCCCAGGTGCGCGCCAGCATCCAGCGCGGCGCGCGGGCGCTGCTGGGCGGCGAGGTGCCTCCCGGGCCCGGCGCCTATTACCCGCCGACCGTGCTCGACAAGGTCGTCCCGGGAATGCCCGCCTACAACGAAGAGCTGTTCGGTCCGGTCGCGGCGCTCATCGCCGCGCGCGACGAAAAGGACGCCATCCAGATCGCGAACGACTCGTCCTTCGGGCTGGGCTCCGCCGTGTTCACGCGCGATCTCGAGCGAGGCCGCCGGATCGCCGAACACGATCTCGAAGCCGGCTCCTGCTTCGTGAATGCACAGGTGCACTCGGACCCCCGGCTGCCGTTCGGCGGGATCAAGGAATCGGGCTACGGCCGGGAGCTGGCGGCGTTCGGCATCCGGGAGTTCACGAACGTCAAAACGATCTATCTGAAATGAGAAACGGCGCCGCGCGCCAAGGCGCGACGCCGCTGGTCGTCATGGGAAGCGGACTACCGCGTCATCGTGCCCATGCTCTTCATCATGCCCATCATGTGATCGTGCATCAGCGAGTCCTGGGCGGCCATGTTCATGATGCCGTCCACCATCGTCTGATCCTTCGCCATTCGGTTCATGATGCCCTGCATCACGTTTCCGTTGGCCATCACCTTGTCGATCACCAACGCCTGGGTCGTATCGGAAGCCATCAGCCGGTCCATCATGGTGCCGGCCATGTCCGGATTCGACGCGATCGTGTCCATGACCTTCGATTGCGTCTCGGTGCTCGTGGTCATCTGCTTGCTGACGTCGCTGCTGCATCCGGCGACGCCCGCCAGGCAGATCGCGAGCGCGACGAATACCAGGATCCGTTTCGACATAGACCCTCCTCTATGAGTTTCACCTCCGCCTCGGACTCCTCGGTCCGGCTGGTCCGACGGCGGGGCCGTGCGCGGGGCATCCGTCCCGGCGCCGGATGATCGTGACATACCTCGGGGTGGAAGGGTAAGTACGGAGCGCGTATACTGTTCCGTCCGATACGGATGCGCCCTTTCGCCCCACGCCACCAGGGACCCCATTGATCCGCCTGAACGACATCGGCTACTCCATCGGCACGCGCACGCTCTTCGAGGGCGTGGACTGGAGCATCGGTCCCGGCGACCGCGTGGCGCTCGTCGGGCCGAACGGCGCCGGCAAGACCACGCTCTTGAAGATCATCCTGGGGGAGATCGCGCCCGAGCGGGGGAATCGCGTCCTGTCCAAGGGGACCCGGTTCGGCTACCTGCCGCAGGAGGCCGCAGAGAAGTTCGAGGGCACGGTCCTGGACCGCGCGCTGGACGCGCACCGGCACCTGATCGAGATGCGCGAGGAGCTGGACTCGCTCTACCAGGAGATCCCGACGCTCTCGCCGGACAATCCCGAGATGGAGCGCCTGCTGGACCGCGCGGGCGAGCTGCAGCACCACCTGGAGCAGCACGACGAGCACGCCCTGGAGCCCGAGGCGCGCCGCGTGCTCGCGGGTCTCGGATTCTCGCCGGAAGATCAGGACCGTCCGCTCGCCGAATTCTCCGGCGGCTGGCGCATGCGCGCCGCACTCGCGGCCCTGCTCTTGACCGATCCCACGCTGCTCTTCCTGGACGAGCCCACGAATCATCTCGATCTGCCCGCGATGGAATGGCTGGAGGATTACCTCGAGGACTTCCACGGCGGGCTGGTCGTGGTCTCGCACGATCGCGTGTTCCTGGACCGCGTCACGACGGAGATCCGCGAGCTGGACCAGGAGCAGCTCTCCGAGTACGCGATGTCGTTCACGGAATACCTGGAAGAGCGCGAGGCGCGGCGGGAGCGGCTGGAGGCGCAAAACGTCCAGCTCGACAAGAAGATCGCGCAGCTCGAGCGCTTCGCCGAGCGGTTCGGCGCCAAGGCGTCGAAGGCGGCGCAGGCGCAGAGCAAGCGGAAGCAGGCGGAGCGGCTGAAGTCGCGCCGCGTGGTGCTGCCGCGCAAGCCGCGTCACATCCGGTTCCAGTTCCCGCCGCCCCCGCACGTGGGGCGCGTCATGGTGCAGCTCAAGGATGCCGCGTTCGCCTACGAGAAGCGCGGGCGCGACATCTTCCACGACGCCACGCTCGAGATCCAGAAGGGCGAGAAGGTCGCGATCGTGGGCGCCAACGGCGCCGGCAAGACGACCCTCCTGCGCGTTCTGGCGGGCCAGCTCCAGCCGCGCGAGGGGGAAATCGAGATCCATCCGCAGGCGCGGCTCGGCTACTTCGCGCAGCACGCGGCCGAGACGCTCGAAGGAAGGCTCACGGTGCTGGAAGCGGTGGAAGAGGTGGCGTCCGACGACATGCGGCTGCGGCTCCGCTCGCTGCTCGGGAATTTCCTCTTCATCGGCGACGACGTGTTCAAGCAATGCCGGATCTTGTCGGGAGGCGAGCGGCAGCGGGTGGCGATCGCGCGCATGCTGCTCACGCCGGCGAACCTGATCCTGCTGGATGAGCCGACGCATCATCTCGATCTGGCCGGCAAAGAGGTCCTGGAGGAGGCGCTGATCCAGTATCCCGGCGCCGTGGTGGTCGTGACGCACGACCGCTCGCTGATGGCGCGGCTGGCGACGCGCATCCTGGCCGTCGAGGATGGCCGCGTGGTGCCCTATCCGGGCGGTTACGACGACTACGAGGCCGCGCGGGTGGCGAAGGCGGAGGCCGCGTCGCGCGGCACGCCCGGAGGTGGAAAGACCGCGGCGGCTGTTGCGAAGTCGGAAGTCCGGGTTTCGACGCCGTCAGGCGGCGAGAGGTCTGAGAAGCACAGCAAGGCCGGCGCGCACTCGAGCAAGGCCGGTGCGCACTCGGGCAAGGCGCAGCCCGCCCCGAAGGCGCATGCCGCCCACAACGCGAAAGCCGCTCCGAACGCGCACGCCGCCGCGAAGGCGGAGCCGTCTCCCAAACGCGCTCCCGACCCTCGCAAGCGGAAGCAGGAAGAAGAGCGTCTCACGCGAGAGCTGGAGAAGCAGGAGGCGGAGCTCAAGCAGATCGAAGCGCAGCTCGCCGACCCCGGAGTCTACGCCGACGGGGCGCGCACGAAGGAGCTCCTGGCCCGCTACGAGGGCTTGCGCCGCGAGGTGGATTCCCTGTGGGCGCGTCTGGCCGAGCTCAGCGAGCCGCCGAAGCCCTCGCCCACGCGCTGAAATCCAAGCACGGCGACCGCGATCAGCACGGGGATCGCGAGCAGGTTCGCGATCGTCCCCATCGGCGAGGAGATCTCCCCGATCCCGCCTCCGGCGAAGGCCGTCCCTGAATGGACGGCCGTGATCCACGCGGCGAACGCATCGCGGAGGAATGCGGTGAGGGTCACGGCGGTGCCCGGCCAGAACAGGGCCACCAGAATGGGCACCGGCGCGAGCGCGAGCGCCACGACCGCGACCGGCTCGTCCACGACCGCACGCAGCCAGCGCTGCCACATGGGAACGCGAGGCAGCTCGGCCAGCCGCTGCCGGACGCGCTCGGTCGCTTCGACGCGGCTCATCACGTTCGTCGCGAACGTCATCGAAGGGGAGGGTGGCGCGGCGCGGAGCATGGCCTCGACCGCCTGAGCCGCCTGGAGCTCGGCCGAGCAGGTCTCGCAATCGCGCGCGTGCGCCCGTTGAGCGGGCGTCAGGCCGCCAGGACCCGCGGCGTCGAGTCGCGCTCGAAGCTCATCACATCGCATGGTTCCCTTCCCGATACCGCGCCCGAAGCGCGGCCCTCGCCCGGCTCAAATGCGTCTTCACCGTGCCCTCGGGCATGTCCAGCACCCGGGCCACGTCCTTGAGCGCCATGTCTTCATAGTAGAACAACGTGACCACCGCGCGCTGCGCGTCCGAGAGACCCTCCGTGATCCGATCCCACTCGGAGGCGTCGCCCGTGTCCGCTGCCGAGCTCTCGCGGGCGACCGCGGTGCGCCCGACTTCCGGCATCTCCTCGAGCGCCGTCTCCTTTCCCATTCGCGTGCGCAGCACGGCCGCGCGATCCACCGCCCGCCGCCAGACGATCCGGTAGAGCCAGGTCCCGAACGAGGAATCGCCGCGAAAGTCGGCCAGCGATCGCCAGGCCCTCACGAAGGCATCCTGCGCGACCTCCTCGGCGTCCGAGGGCGACCGCACCATCCGCAGCGCCAGCCCGTACGCCCGATCGCGATAGCGTTCGACCAGGATGGAGAACGCCCGGGTGTCCCCGGCGCGGCAGCGCGCAAGGAGATTCCGCTCATCCCCGGCCGGCGTCGGGGACTCCATGGGCGCCGGACGGGAGTCCATCATCGACCCCTTTGGACCGGGGATCGGGCCGGCCGGGTTTCAGGGGTTTGCCGATTCCTGAAACCCGCGGATCGCCCGTGCCGGTCTATTCTGCTGAACCCGAGCGGGACGGCGCGGCCGTCCCCATCACACCCGGACGGAGGTCGCTCCATGAGCCACGATTTCTTCAGCTTCGCGATCCTGTTCATCATCCCCATCATCGCGGTCACGGGCGGAATTACGATGGGCATCATCCGCACCCTCGGGCAGCAGCGCATGGCCGAGCTGGCGCGTCGCGAGCGCATCGCCGCCATCGAGCGCGGCATGGATCCCGACAAGCTCCCGCCTCTCGCCGGCGTCGAGGGCTACGAGGACCAGAGCTACGGCGGCTACGGTAACGGCCGCCTGCGCCGTGCGCATGGTCTCATGATCGGCGGGCTCATCACGGTAGCCGCCGGGATCGGCATGATGATCCTGTTCTACTCCATCGAGCCGCAAAAGCAGCACTACGTGATCGGGACGATCCCGCTCCTGGTCGGCCTGGCGCTGCTCCTGTCCAGTTTCGTGATCTGGCCCCGGAAAAAATAGGCCGCACCACCGGCTTCCGGGTCCCCGCTCCTCTTGCACTGCACCATCAGGCGGCCGTCGGGGCGCGCATGCCGGGCTCTCGGCGCTCCACTTCCCCGAGTCGGCCGGAGCTTCAGGGCGAAGCGTATCGCACGGCCCTCGACCTTCCCGAAAGGAAGGTCAGGGCCGCACGCATGCGCTCCTCGAGCGAGCCTCCCTCGATCGTCTCGGAGAACTGAGCGGCTCGTTGCGCTTCGTCTCCGCGGCAGCCCAGGCCTCGGAGTCCGGCAAGCACGTCCTGCGTCAGCTCGTTCGATCGCTCTACGACAAGCGCCCTCCGACGATTCGCGCGTTTCCGATTCATGAACTCGGCTCCAAATGTCCGGTCGGCTTCGAGCTGATTGTGCCCGCGACATCGAAGTCTCAGACCGTCCACCGTGCTCCTTCCTCCACGCGCCAGCGGTTCCACATGATCGAATTCCAAGAAGCGGCGCTCGGCGCACCGATGGCCGCCCGCGCTGACGAACGTGCACTGGCCCCGGTCGCGCTCCCAGACGGCGCGGCGAACGCCTGTGGGGATGTAGCGGTTTCGCGCCGGCTTGCGCGCGATCGACCGGGCGGCCCGCTTGTGAGCAGGCGCTCTACGAGGCTCCGGCGCCCCGAGCCTCCGCTTTTCGGTCTTCTCGATCAACGCTTCCAGAGCCTGAAGAATCAGCCGCGACAAGTCTTGCGGTGATACCGAGTGGCTGAGCAGTGCCTGCGCATAGCGGAGCCTGTCGTGGGTGTGCTCGTCGAGCGCGACCTGAAGCAGGAACCGCTTCGATGCGGCCACCGGAACAACATGCTTCAAAGCATGTTCCTCCGCCGCATGTTCACGCGGGGCTTCTGCCGCGTTCGTGCCAAGAGTTGGGTTCGAGGACGACGTAACCGGCTGGGCGCCGGCGCTTTCCGCAAATAGCGCCCCCGGCTCCGATCCGTTCTCAACATGCTTCAAAGCATGTTGCGCGATCGGACGGATCGTCGAAACCGGGGTCGAGACGTCGCTCGGAAACTTCATCGCGAGCGAGTCCCGGACTTCAGCCGCCCGGCGATGGGTCGTCGTCTCGATCAGCTCGTCGACGTTCTCGGGCGTGAGATGGGGCGCGATCAAGCAAACCGCCGTGAGATGAAGGCGTCCCTCGGCCACAGCATCGAACAGCACGGGAAAGCGCCGCGCCGCGCGCGCCGCGTGGATCCGTTTCGCCGCCGCGTCTTCCGAGAGCCTCATCGCTTCGACACAGTAGGCGAACATCGACGAGTACCCTTCCGGCGCGTACAGCTTCCGGGCATCCACCTCGGCAATGTGCGCGAGCGCCATGGCCGCGGCCCCGCGCTCACGCGCGAGGATCCCTCTGAAGTCGCGAAGAAGCACGGCATCGCTGAGATGCGTCAACGAATACTGAGACATGCGAACACCTGTAACGGGGAGGGTCGAGCGGTTCGCCGGCGGGGGTGCCGGTTGGGGTGGGTCTAGTACAACATGCCGTGACTCAAGCCAGCGGGGTGGCGTTCAGCGAGCCGCGAGGCCGGCGTCAGGATACGAGGGGGATTCGATAGTGCGAAGCGCCGGGGAGACTCGTGGAGCGGTTAGAAGCGAGCCTGTGTTAGGGGGCTAGAAGCGACTTGGAAGGATCATCAACACCCGTCAATAGGAATGTTTACAAAATGAATAACTTGACGTGGATCGTCAGCGAAGCGAGCCGAACAGGCTGCACGGCGAGTGGGCGCGGCTCAGTAGCCGTGGCTGGCAGCCGCGGGCGCGGCAAGCGCACCGGGCCACAGCCGACCCGGCCCGCGTCCCTTACTGGATCTCCAACAGCCTCGCCACGAGATCCGGGCTCAACATGCCCGTCGCCACCTCCTCGACCGGGCCCGTCATCACCAGGTCGAGATCGTCCGCGACTTCGATCGTGAGCTCGCCGCCCTCCATCAAGACGGTCACGCGGCCGCCGACGAGCCCTCGATCCCGGCAAGCGGCGGCCACCGCGCAGGCGCTCGTGCCCGACGCCAGGGTATGTCCCGCGCCCCGTTCCCAGATCAACGCACGCACGTGATCGCGCGACACCGGCTCGGCGAGCTGCACGTTGATCCGATCGGGAAAGCGCGTGTGATTCTCGATCAGCGGTCCCGCTTCGAAGAGGCGCTCGCGCGTCAGCGGCTCGCCGAAGACCACGCAGTGCGGGTTTCCCACCGATACCACCGTGACGTCCAGCCCCCGTCCGGCGACTTCCAGCCGCTTCACGCCGCGATCCACCCGCGCGCGTCCCATCTCCAGCCGCACCGCGCGGACGCGGGTCCCCTCTCGAAACACCTCGGTGCGCACCGGACCCGCCACCGTCTCGACCGAGAAAACGCTCTCGGCGGTGTAGCCGTGCTCGGCGAGGAACTTGGCCACGATGCGCAGGCCGTTGCCGCTCCGCTCGGCCTGGGATCCGTCAGGATTCCAGATCCGCACGAAGAATCGATCGTCGCTCGCGCTCACTTCGAGAACGCCGTCCGAACCCACGCCGAGATGGCGATGGCAGAAGAGGCGGACGCGCTCCGGGGTCAAGGAAATCGGAAAGCGCGCGGCGTCGACGACGATGTAGTCGTTGCCCAGGCCGTGCGATTTCACGAAATCGGCCCCGATGAGGCCCTTCTCGGACGCGGCGACCCGCGTCACGCCAGCCCCGCCACCGCCAGCCCCTCGCGCACCGCCGTAGCACCGCTCCAGGGCTCCGACAGCATGATGGCCTCCTTCACGTCCGCGCGCGCGGCGCCCACGTTGACCGCGCCGATGGCGTGCGACCTCAGCTGGCGCCACATCCTTGTCGCCGTCAGGATCGCGACCACGCACAGCTCGCGCTCCACGGCGCCCAGGCCCGGCCTCGACAGCGTCTTGCCGTAGCCCTCCAGGATCATCCAGTCGGCCAGGTCCGGCGACAGTCCGCGCATCGTCTCCACCAGTTTGTCGTAGTTCCGGCCGTAGACGCGCCGGCAGAGGGAGTCGCCGTCGCGCCGCCATCGGTCGGGATCGGTGGGGGCCGCCCGATCGGGGACCCCACCCACCAATATCGGCGCGACCGCGAACAGCGCCTCGATCGCGCGCGGGAATCCCACGAACAGATAGCTCTGGAGCACGCTTTCGTAGAGGGCCGACGCGTCCACGCCGGCTTCGATCGAGGCGCGGGCCTGGGCCGCGACGTCGGCGGGGGCGCCCGCCGCGACGGCCGCCGAGACCCGCACCAGCGCAGCCTGCTCGGACGTCACGCCGGGCCGAACGCCTCTACGGGGAGAGTGCCGCCGTGAGCTTGGGCAGGCTCACGTCGTAGCGGTAGGGGATATTCATGTGCCCGTCCTCGAACTCCTGGTATTCGTGCTTCAGGCCGAGCGCCGTGAGCTTCTTCGCCATCTGACGCGCGCCCAGCTCGAGATAGAACTCGTCCTCCGTGCCGCAGTCCAAGAAGACGAGCTTCATCTCGCGAAGCGCGTGCACGTGATGGTCCACCATCGTCAGGGGATCGCGCTCGATCCAGCGCGCCCAGACGTGAGGCTGCAGCTCGCCCGTCTCCCAATCGAACGGAAGGTCGCAGAACGCCGGCGGGTTCTCCGGATTGGGCGAGTAGGCGGCCGCCATCGCGATCGTGTCGAGCGCCGGGAAGTCGGCTTCGCGCTTCTTCGGCTGGGCCGCGAACTGCTTCATCCAGCCGGCCACGCCGCCGAACTTGCGGATGCGCCTCGCCGCCGGGCCGAAATCGCGCGGGTAGCACCAGTCGAAGCCCATGTCCCCGCTGTGGCAGGCGATGGCGCTGAAGACGTCGGGCTGGCGCATGCCCAAGGACATCGACCCGTAGCCGCCGCTCGACTTCCCCATCACCCCCCGGTGCCCGAACCCCAGCGTCCGGTACTTCGCGTCCACGTGTGGGACCAGCTCCTCGACGATGTGGTCTTCGTAGGGCCCGAGGCCCTCGGAG
This sequence comes from Candidatus Binatia bacterium, assembly GCA_035631035.1. Lineage (NCBI taxonomy): Bacteria > Candidatus Binatota > Binatia (SeqCode) > Binatia bacterium. Next base: position 47,991 of record DASQJL010000002.1, read on the forward strand.
TTCACGTACTGGCTTCCGCCCAGGTGGGTGAAGCAGTCGGGAAGGGCGAGGATCGCGGGCTTGCAGCGGCCCGTGGCGATCAACCCGTCCATCCGCTCGTTCAACGCGGGAACCCAGGCGCCGTCGTTCAGGAACGACCGGCCGCGCCCCGTGAATCCCGCCAGGCACCAGATCACCGGATAGCGCTCCGAGCTCTTCTCGTAGCCTGGGGGCGTATAGATCCAGAGATCGCGGACGTGCGGGTCGCCCGGGAGATTGTCCTCGAGCAGCTTGCTCGTCACCGTCTCGACTTGAACCGTGCCTCGGTCGGGCCGCATTCTCGGACCATATGTCCCTGCCCGGATGGTGTCAATCGGCCCTCCTCGTCGCGACCGCGGTCACCGCCGCGGGGTGGCTCGGAGGCGGCTTCATCTATTACATGGGCACTCGGCGCGTCCGGGGGCTGACGTCCGTCACGCCGCTCTCCGATACCGAGCTTCCTTCCCTCTCCATCGTCGTCGCCGCCCGGAACGAAGCGGCGCGCATCGAAGCCGCGGCACGAAGCCTCCTGGCCCAGGACTATCCCGGGCTGGAGGTCATCGCCGTGGACGACCGCTCTGAGGACGCGACCGGCTCGATCCTGGACCGCCTGGCCTCCGAAGACCCACGCCTGAGGGTGGTTCACGTGGAGGAGCTTCCAACCGGATGGCTCGGCAAGTGCCACGCGCTGGCCGTGGGAGAGCAGGCTGCCGCCGGGCAGTGGATCCTCTTCACCGACGGCGACGTGACGATCGCTCCTGACGCCGTGCGCCGCGCCGTGTCGCTCGCCATCCACGAGGGGGCCGATCACGTGGCGGTGGCCGCCGATCTGGAGGTCGGCGGCCTGGGCGAGGCGACCTTCCTCGCCTACTTCGTCTACGCCTTCAACCTGAGTCAGCGCCCCTGGGACGCGAAGAACCCGCGCTCCGGAGCGCACATTGGAATCGGCGCCTTCAACCTGGTCCGGCGCGAGGCCTACGAACGGGCGGGAGGGCACCGGCGGCTCCGGATGGAGCTCCTCGATGACATGGGACTGGGACTGATCGTGAAGCGGAGCGGCGGGGTCTCGATGTTCGCGGGACACGACGGGCTGGTGCGCGCCCGCTGGCAGGAGGGCTTGGGCGGCCTGATCGTGGGGGTGGAGAAGAACGCCTTCGCCGCGCTTCGCTACGACGTGCCGGCCACCGTCGGGGCCGTGGCGCTCCAGCTCGCGCTCTCCTGGCTTCCCGTTGCGGGACTGCTGGCGGCCGACCCGCGCATGCAGGGCGCGGCGATCCTGGCCTGGTCCGGCGTCTTCCTCGTCTACGCGACCACGGCGCACGTCGTGGAGACGCGCACGTGGCACGCGCTCACCATGCCGATCGGAGCCACCCTCTTCGGCTATTCCATCCTGGCGTCCATGGTGCAGGCGCTTCGCCGGGGCGGGATCGTCTGGCGTGGGACCTTCTACTCGCTGAAGGAGCTACGGGCGGGCCGTGTGAGGTAGCCGAGCGGGGCGCGTGAGCAGCCGGCGGCCCCGGCCGGGGCCGAGCCCACCGACACGCGAGCAGGCGCAAGAGGCGGGCGCAAAAAAAATCCCCCGCGTGCAGTGCACGCGGGGGCCGTTCATCGCGCGCCACGTGGGGGGTCAGGGCAAACAGAATTTGCCGACGCGCGACTCACATTTTGACCCGCCGCTGACAACGGCGAGAAAGAGGGGGCGGCCAAGGTGCAAATCGGGGAGTGGTGTCACGCCCCTGTGTCTTCCCAGGAGCTGGTCGCCTCCTCTTCGATGTCACACTGTGGCAGAGCGCGTGCCAGTACTGGGTTAATCGGCACCTGCCCGTAATCGACTATTTCCCAATGACATGCGCGGCTTCCAAAATCAACGCCCTGCGTTTCTGTCAAAAAGGTGCCGGATGCGGTACAAGCTCGTACTGCACGGTACGTGCCCGGTCCTAAATCCGAGTAGCTAGGTGCCTTCCGCCGAAGCCGCGGCGAGCACGCCACGGACCTCGGAGACCATTGCCTCGAACTCCTCCAGACGAGGGAATCGGACCTGCGCCCCCGGGGCAAGAGGGACCCCCCATTCGGCCAGGCCCAGACCCAGGGCGCGCGTGAACACGCCCGACGGGGTCGCCCAAGGTGACGAGGGCCAGATCTCTGGGCCCTCGGAGACCTCGCGCGAAAACCCGATGAGGGCGTGGATCGCGGGATGGTGGATGTTCGCGCGATCCCACGGGAAATCCTCGACGGCCTCAGCACGGCCTCCGCCCGACACGGCCTCCACGCGGCTCGCGATCGCCTCGGCCTCCATCGCCTCGGCGGTCTCGAACGTGAGCCAGGCGCGCGGGCGGTCGGGATGCGGCACCGCGGGAATCACCACATCGCCGCGCGGCTCGAAGAGAGCGGAGCGCAAGCGTTCCTCCGCCGAGCGCCGGCCCGCGCCACCGGCCTCGGCGCCGATGAGCGCGAGCGGCTCCGTCCCGACGGCGAGCTTCCGGATCAGCTCGAAGTCCAGCGGGCGCGGGCCGTAGGCATCTTCCTGAAGCGCCTGGAGGACCGCGTCCCGCGCGCGGTAGGGGTTTCCATCGCCGCCTCGGAGCGCGATCACCGCGCGCCCCCTGGCCCCGAGGAAGATCCTGCGCCGCCCCGAGCCCCATGGCGTCACCCGCATCCAGTAGGCCGCCTTCCCCACCAGGCGATCCCGATTGGCGCGAAGCGCTTCGGCCAGCCCCCGGGAACCCGAGCTGGCCGAGGGAGCCACGACGAACGCGATTCGCGTCCCCGAACCTGCCTGCGTTCCGGCCGCGGCTTGGATCCCGGCCACGGCTTCCGCGCCAGCCACGGCGGCTCCGAGGGCCAATCGCTCGGCCCCCTCGACGGCTGCCGGCGCCACCCCGGCCGACTCCGCATGCCACGTCTGGAAGAGGGTCGCAGCGGGCGGGATGCCGCCCCGAGGAAGGAGCAGGAACACGGGAGCAACTCCCGCCAATTCAATGTATTCCAGGCCGAGACGGTCCGCGGCGCCGCGCAGGTAGCGTCCCGCCTCGCGCGCCGTCAATCCCGGGAGGGTCTCCCGGGGCATCGTCAGAAATGACTGCAATAGAGTCAGTTGCGCCTTGACGTCCAGGGCACTTCGGGGCGTTTCGCTCGAATTCACCCAGCCTCCCTCGTCCCGTTCGGGGAAAGGGCATCATAGCGGCTCCCCATTCCCTTGAAACAATGGGATTTGTACTTGACAGCCCCAGGGCCCGGCCGGAGGATCGTGGGCGGTCGGCGACTTGGCCCCCGCCAATGCCGTCGTGTTACAAC
>DASQJL010000003.1 GCA_035631035.1 Candidatus Binatia bacterium
CGGATCGTGAAGATCGAGGTGAAGTGAGCGACACCACGTCTGGATCCCCGACCCTCCGGACACCCCCCACGACCGCCTGAACCCTCCCTTTGGCGGTTACGAAGGGCTGCGCTCGAGCCGATAGATAAGAGGTCCCCTTGCCGCGGATCAACATGCTCCAGAGCATGTTCACCGTGCCGTTTTGACTCGCATGAATCGGTGGTGTTTTGGGCGGCGCTAGATCAACCGGAAGCGGAGGTCGGTGATGAGAAACCGTCGTGAGCGCAGCCGGCAGCTTCTCCTGACGACCGTCCTGCTTCTCGCGGCCTTCGGGACCGCGCGGGCCAAGAGCTTCGAGTCGGCGCTCGATCCGCCGCACTGGGCGGTCAAATCGCTGCTCGCGAGCGGCATCGAGGTGTGGCCCGGAGACCTGGGCGGAGCCGCGTACACCGTGTCACGACACCTGAGCCCGAACTACGTCGAGGGTGACTTCGACGGCGACGGGAAGAGCGACCTGGCCATCCTCATCCGCCGAAAGGCGGACGACAAGTTCGGCATGGCGATCCTCCTTCGCGCGCAGTCCAAGTCCGGCGCGAAGGCGACCATTCTCGGGGCGGGAGCAAGCTTCGGAACCTCGGGGACCGACTTCCGCCGAATGGACGCGTGGTCCGTCCAGAGCCAGGAGAGCTTCCCCCCGAAGATCCAGAGCGCCTGGAAGGGACCGCAGCCCAAGGCCAAACGGGACGGCCTGATCCTCCAGAAGCGGGGATCGACGGAAGCGCTCGTGACCTACGACGGCGCCAAGTTCGTGTGGACCCCATACGGCGGCTGAGGTGGAACGGCCGGCGTTCGTCGACAGAGTCGGAATTTCCTCGGCACCCACCACTGAGTCGCTGCCGGCACTGTCCATCAAGGCGGACATCTCCTCCCGGAGGTCGTGCCAGGACGGCACGAATTACGTTCCCCGGGGAACGTAGCTACGCCAGCGCCAGGATCAGCCGCTCCATCATGCTCTTCATCGGCGCTGCGGCCGCGCTCACCGCGGCGGTCACCTCCCCGTGCGACAGGCGCGCGCGGCTTCGTCCCGTCGCCCAGTTCGTGACGCAGGAGATCGCCACGGCCGGGATGCCGAGCGCCGCGGCGATCGCCGCCTCGGCGCCGGTGGACATGCAGACCGCGTCGGCGCCCATCCGCTCCAGCATCGCGATTTCGGCCGCCGTCTCGTAGGAAGGCCCGAGCACCACGCCCAGCGCGCCGCGCTCCAGGCGCACCCCGGCGACCACGGCCGCGCGCGCCGCCTTCGCCATCAGCTCCTCGGAATACCCAGCCCGGGACGACAGCCCGCGCGGACCGCGAGGCAGCTCCAGCGGCGGCTCCAGCTCCACCGGCACCCGCATCGGCGAGCGCCACTGCAGATTCACCTGGTCTTCGACCAGCATCAGCGTGCCCGGCGTCATGCGGGGGGCGATGCCGCCCGCCGCGTTCGTGAGCACGAGCGACTTGATCCCGAGCGCGGCGAAGAGCCGGACCGTGCGCGTCGTCTCCTCGGCGCTGTGCCCCTCGTAGAGATGCGAGCGTCCCTGCGCGACGGCGACGGGGCGCCCCGACCAGCGGCCGATCAGGATCCTGCCCGGGTGGCCGGCCACGGTGGGACGCGGAAGCCCCGGGATGTCGGTCGTCGGGAACGCCGCGTCCCACGCCACGCCGTCCGCCACGACTCCAAGACCGCTGCCCAACACGAGACCGGTGCGCGGGGCGATCGGCGTGCGCTTGCGGATGACGCGGATCGCGGCCTCGGCGTCGAACGGCTCGGGACCCTCGGGCTCGGCGGGTTTCGGCTTGAAGCGGGGGAGCGGACTCACGCGGGGCTCATGACGGAAGGCGACACACGTTGCGACGGCTTACAAAACGTCCGGGTCCACCCGCGTCCGGCGGGTCTCCGGCATCCGGAGCGCGCGGCGCGACAGGAAGACGAGATAGGCGAGCGCGAGCACGTAGGGCGCGATCTCGAGCGGCACGGCCAGCGGGGTTCCCAGCACGGCGGGCTCCGCGGCGCGCAGCAGCGCGGGGCCGAGCGCGAGGAGGATCGCGAACGCGAAGGACCAGCGCGACGCCACGACGCAGGCCAGCGCGAGGAAGCCGACGCCGACGGGCGGACTCGGACGATGGGCACCCAAAAGGAGCGCCGCGCCGGGCACGGCCCAGACCGCCCCCAGCACCAGTCCCGTCAGGCGAACCAGGGATGGACGCGCGCCGGGAAGCCGGAGCGAGGGAGCCTCGCCGAATGCGCGAAGCCGGAGCCCGAAGGGCGTCTGCCAGAGAATCCAGGCGGCCAGCGCGACGACGAGCGGCGCGGCCCAGAGGATCGGATTCATGAGGAGATCCTCGGAAGGGGTGCCGCCGAGCACCGTGCCGTGCACGATTCCCGGGAGCGGCTTCACCTCGAGGAGCCGGTAGGGGCCGGCGCGCGTCAGAAGGCCCAGCGCCGCGGCGGGGACGAGGCTCAGGCAGAAGGATCCGACCGCCGGATCGGACCGGAGCGCGCGCAGCAGGATCCCGGCGATCACCGCGAAGAGCGCGGCCGCGCCCAGCGCGGCGAGCAGCGCGAGCCCCCAGCTCTCGCTCCACTCATAGCCCAGGATCAGCCCGATCATGGCCGACGCGACGCACCCCTCGACGCCCAAGCCGGAGGCGCCCGCGCGCTCCCAGAAGAGGCAGGAGGCCACAAAGAGCGCGAGCGCGGCCCACTCGAGGGGAAAACGGAGCAGCGGCGTCCAGTCGAACGTCATCGCGTCTCGCTGAGCAGGGCGCGGATCTTCGTTTTCAAGAGATCGATCGCGACGAAGTTGTAGCCCCCCTCGGGAACGATGAGGTCGGCGTACCGCTTCGAGGGCTCGACGAACTGCAGGTGCATCGGCCGGACGCTCGATTCGTACTGGCGGATGATCGAATCGAGAGTGCGGCCGCGCTCGGTCAGGTCGCGCTTCATGCGCCGGATGAAACGGATGTCGGGATCGGCGTCGACGTACAGCTTGATGTCCATGAGCTGGCGGATCGAGGGATCCTCCAGGATCAGGAGGCCGTCCAGGATGATCACGCGGCGCCCGGCCGCCCGGCGACCCTGCGCCAGGCGCGTGTGCGTGCGCATGTCGTAGATCGGGATGTCGACGGAGCCTCCCGAGAGAAGCGTTTCGAGCTGGGAGCGGAGGAGGTGGCCGTCGAACGCGTCGGGATGGTCGAAGTTCCGGTTCTCGCGCTCGCCCAGCGGGATCGCCTGGAGGTCCTTGTAGTACATGTCCTGCTCGAGGATCAGGACCTCGTCGTTGCCCAGGTCCTCGGCGATCGTCTGGGCGACGAGCGTCTTGCCGGCGCCCGTGCCGCCCGCGATGCCGATGAGGATCCCGCGACGCCCGTCGGCCACCTAGCGGCTGCCCACCTGTCGCCGGGAGGGGTCCGATTCGATCTCACTCGCGGTGAGCGCGGCGACGTAGGGGAGATGGCGGTAGCGCTCCGCATAGTCCAGCCCGTAGCCGACGACGAAGCGGTCGGGCACGGTGAATCCGACGTAATCGAGCGGCACCTGGCGCTCACGGCGCCCTGGCTTGTCGAGCAGGGTCGCGATGCGCAGCTTCCGCGGCCCGCGCTGGAGCAGGGTCTCGCGCAGGAACGCCAGGGTGTGCCCGCTGTCGACGATGTCCTCGACCAGCACGACGTCCTTGCCCAGGATCTCCTTCTCGACGTCCTTGAGGAGGGCCGGGGAGCGGTTCGACTCGGAGGCCGAGCGATACGAGGAGACGCTCACGAAATCGATCTCGTGCGGGATCGGAATCGCCTTCATGAGGTCGGCGACGAACATGACGCAGCCGTTCAGGACCCCGATGAGGAGCGGGCTGGTGTCGGGATGATCGCGCGCGATCTCCTTGGCCACCTCGCAGACTCGTCGCTGGATGTCCGCCGCGCTGATCAGCACTTCCATGGGGTGGGGCCTCCGGTGCGGTTTCGGGCGCACTCTAGCATCGGTCCCGGGGGGTGTCAATTCGGGCGCAAGTTCCGACTCCTCTTGCCGATAATGGGCGGAAGCGGGGAGCCGTCCAGGGAGGGAAAGGGAGGGTCATGGAGCGACCGAAGTCGGAACGCCGGGGCACTCAGCGCCGGCGCCGCGACCGCCGGGCCGAAGGGCGGATGGAGCGCCAGCTCTTCTGGATGCTCTGGGGCGTCGCCTTCATGAACTACCTGGACGCCGGGCAGACCGTGTACCTCCTCAACGTGAAGCTGATGGTCGAGGCCAACCGGCTCATGGCCTGGATCCTGGACCACTCTCCCTACGCTTTTTGGCTCTACAAGACGCTCGTCCCTTCGCTCGGCTGCTTCCTCCTCTGGAAATTCCGCAGGCGCGTGCGCTGGATGTACGGCGCGGTGCTCACCGTCTTCGCGGTCTACTTCACGGTCGTGCTCCGCAGCTTCCTGTACATGCTGCTGCCGATCGGTCCCCCGATCTAGGCCCCCATCCAGGCCGATCGGTCTCCCGATCTAGGCCCCCATCCAGGCGGCCAAAAACCACCCGCTGGGCGCGATCGGGCATATCGCAACGTCCCCCAGTTCCTGAGGCCTCTTGCCACAGTTGAGGCCCCCCGGTCGCCCCAGAACCCCACTCCCTCCGACGGCCTCAATGGACGTAACTAACCATATTACTTCAATTTACAGGCAACGAAGGCTGGAGCGGGCAATGTACCATTTCGTGCATTTTCCAATGGCATGCTCGGTGCATGAACGTACCTCCCGGTAGCCCGCCGAGGTGCCGAGGGCGGGATGAAGGAGGGAGCGAAATGGGCGGAACGTACGGCGGTTCCTACCTGCGTTTGGCGATCGATCCTGCGGCTCGCGGCCCGGTGGCGCGCGAAGACGTCGGCTATTTTTTCATCAACTCGTTTCTCCTTTCGCGTATCGATTCCGATCTCCCTTCCGACCTCGCCGAATTCGACGAGGACGTGAACATCTATACGGCGGCGCTCCTCGCCGGCGTCGTGTCGGGCCGTGAGGACCTCCTTCGCGCGGACCTGGTTTCCACTCGGGATGCGGACGTCTTCGCTCGCGTGCAGGACAGCAAGGACCAGCGGCTCCGGTATCAGGTGTACAAGGCGAACGCCGACTTCCTGTACGTGTCGCTCGGCGTGTTCTCGGAGGCGGTCGCGGCGGATTCGGGCACGGTCGAGCCCGACGCCGTCCGCCTGACGGGTCGTGGCAAGTCCTACTACCAGTTCGCCTCGGCGTACGCCGAGCGCCTCTACGGCTCGCGCGCCGGAATCGCCGAGGTGATGGACAAGCTCTCGCGCCACTTCGAGGCCTACACCCGGGTCATGTCCTGGATGAGCGGCGAGTATTTGAACCTGGTCCGCCGCCTGAGCGAGGGCGAGGTCTTCCACATCGAGCGCGACGCGCAGGTCCGCTTCGAGGACGCGCACAAGACGCATACGTGGGACGACCTGCTCGATTCCTACGTGGAGTGGCAGAAGACCCACGCGATCGAAGCGCGCCGCCGCCTCGCGCGCGCCGCGCGCGAGCTGAAGCGCGTGGATCCCGACTTCTCGCTCCGCGCCTTCCGCGCCAAGTGGGGCCCGCCGCGCCGCTCGTAGCAGCCCTCCCGTTTGACAGCCTCGGAGCGGTCCAGTAGGTTGGGCCGCCTCATGTCGGCGCGCATCCGCATCGGTCTCCTGGGCTGCGGGGTGGTCGGCGCAGGCTTCCTGCGTCTCCTGGCCGCGCGCTCGCGCGCGGTGGAGTCGGCCGCCGGCGCTCCGCTCCGCGTGACGCGGCTGGCGGTGCGCGATCCGGGCCGGCGTCGCGAGGTGGATCTCTCGGGCGTGACGGTCGGCACCGATCCCCTGGCGGTCGCTTCCGCCGACGACGTGGATCTGCTCGTCGAGCTGATGGGCGGGGCCGAGACGGCCCGCCCGGCGGTGGAGCGCGCGCTCGAGCGCGGCATCCCCGTCGTCACCGCGAACAAACACCTCATCTCGATCCATGGCGCGGCGCTCGAGGCCGCCGCCGCGGCCTCGGGCGCCCCGATCCTCTACGAGGCCGCCGTCGCGGGCGTGATCCCGGTCCTCCAGGCGCTCGATCACGGCCTGCGCACCGAGCGCTTCACGCTCCTCGTCGGAATCCTGAACGGCACCACGAACTACATCCTCTCGACCATGGAGCGCGAGGGGCGCTCCTTCGAAGAGGCGCTCGCCGCCGCGCGCGAGCTGGGCTACGCCGAGGCCGATCCCACGCTCGATCTCTCGGGCGCCGACACCGCGCAGAAGCTCACGATCCTCGCGCGCCGCGCGTTCGGCGCGCCGGTGCCGCACGACTCCATTCCCACCGAGGGGATCGTCGGCTTGGAGCTGGAGGACCTGCGCCAGGCCGACCGGTTCGGCTACATCGTGAAGCTCCTGGGCATCGGCATCCGCTCGGCCGAGGGGCTCGACCTGCGCGTCCATCCGGCGTTCATCCCGAAGCGCTACCTGCTCGCCTCGGTGCGCGACGAATTCAACGGGGTCTATCTGCGCGGGGACGCTTCGGGCTCGATGCTCCTGTACGGGAAGGGGGCCGGCGCGCTTCCCACGGCGCAGGCGGTGCTGGGCGACGTGATCGCGGTCGCGCGCGAGCTCCTGCTCCGGGGCGGCGCCCCCGCCGGAGCGCGGCGCGCGCACGCCCCCCGCGTCCCCGCGCCGGGACCGGAGGACGAGCGGCTCCCGCTGGACGAGGTGCGCACCAAGTACTACCTGCGCCTCATGGTCGAGGATCAGCCCGGCGTCCTCGCGCAGATCGCCCACCGGCTCGGCGCCTCGCGCGTGAGCGTGGCCCAGATGCACCAGGCGCAGGCGGTGCGCGGGCAGGCCGCGATCACCATGCTCACGCACGAGACGCGGGACAAGGACGCGCGCGAGGCGGTGGCGGCCATCGCCTCGATCCCGTCCGTCCTCAAGGGACCGCGCGCCGTGCGGATCTTCGACCTGTGAGCCGGGGCGCGCCCGCCGGCCCCGGCGCGGCACGAGTCGCGGCCCGTCCCTGGCGCGGGGTCGTGCGCGAGTTCCGGGAGCTCCTCCCGCCGATTCCCGAGGACGCGGTCGTCACGCTGCTCGAGGGGAACACGCCGCTCGTGCCCGCGCCGCGCCTGGCGGCGCGCATCGCTCCGGGGCTCGAGCTGTACGTCAAGATCGAGGGGCAGAACCCCACGGGGTCGTTCAAGGACCGCGGCATGACCGTCGCGGTGTCGCGCGCGGTCGCGGCCAACGCCCGCGCGGTGCTCTGCGCGTCGACCGGGAACACCTCCGCCTCCGCGGCGGCCTACGCGGCGCGCCGCGGGCTCCGCTGCGTCGTCGTGATCCCCTCGGGGCAGATCGCGCTCGGAAAGCTGGCGCAGGCGATGATGTACGGTGCGCGGGTCGCGGCGATCGAGGGGAACTTCGACCGCGCGCTCGAGCTGGTCCGCGCGATGGCCGACGACGGCGTCGCGGTCGTGAACTCCATCAACCCCGACCGGATCGAGGGTCAGAAGACGATCGCCTGGGAGATCGCCGACGCCCTCGGCGGGCGCGTCCCCGACGCGCACGCGCTCCCCGTCGGCAACGCGGGCAACATCACCGCGACCTGGAAGGGCTGGACCGAGCGCGCCGCGGCGCTCGGCGGACCCCGTCCGCGCATGCTCGGCTTCCAGGCCGAGGGCGCGGCGCCGATCGTGCGCGGGGAGCGCGTGCTCGAGCCGAAGACGCTGGCCACGGCGATCAAGATCGGCAATCCCGCCTCCTGGGAGGGAGCCCTCCGCGCGCGGGAGGAATCGGGAGGACGGATCGAGATGGTCTCCGACGACGAGATCGTGGCCGCCTACAAGACCCTCGCCGAGACCGAGGGGCTCTTCGTCGAGCCCGCCTCGGCCGCCGGGATCGCGGGCCTGTTGAAGCTGGGCGCCGCGGGCCGCCTGGGCGGCGTGCGGCTCGCGGTCGCCACCGTCACCGGCCACGGCCTCAAGGACCCCGAGCGGGCCGTGACGGTCTCCCCCGCTGTCACCACCATCGGCGACGACGAGGGAGCGCTCCGGAGGCTCCTCCTCGAGTGATCCGCTGGTCGGCGACGGCGCCCGCCTCCACGTCCAACCTCGGACCGGGCTTCGACTGCCTGGGGCTGGCGCTTCGGCTGCCGCTCACGGTGACCGCTACGCGCATCCCGGACGGCTTTCGGATCGAGCGGCGGGGCGAGGGAAGCGACCTGGCGCTGGATCCGAACCGGGACGCGCTCCTCTCCGCCTACCGCCGGCTCTTCCGCGAGGCGAAGCGCCCGGTGCCCACCGTGGCGCTCGCGATCCGCTCCGCCATTCCCGTCGCGCGCGGGCTGGGCTCGAGCGCCGCCGCGATCACGGCGGGGCTGGTGCTCGCCAATCACTGGCTTCGGGGACGGTTCCCGCGCGAGGAGCTGCTCGGGCTGGCGGTGGAGCTGGAGGGCCACCCCGACAACGTCTCGGCCTCGCTCCTCGGAGGGCTCACCCTCTCGATGCCGCGCGCCGACGGAACCACGACCTCCCTGGCGCTGCCCGCGCCGCGGGGCCTGGCGATGACGCTCGTCATCCCCGAGGTGCGCGTGAGCACGGAGAAGGCGCGCGCGATGCTGCCCAAGACCGTGCCGCTCGCCGCCGCGGCGGCGAATACGGCGCGCGCGCTGGGCCTTCTCTACGCCTTCGATCGGAAGCGGCCGGATCTGTTGGCCGATGCGCTCCTCGACGTGTACCATGTGCCGCACCGCGCGCGTCTCATCCCCGCCTACGCTCGCGTGGCCGAGGCGGGTCGGCGCGCGGGCGCCTACGGCGTGACCATCAGCGGCAGCGGTCCCACGCTCCTCGCCCTGCACCGGCCGGGAGCCGGCGGGCGCATCGGAGCCGCGATGGTGCGCGCCTTCGCGCGCGCCCGCGTCCGCGCGCGCGCGATCCCGGGACGGATCGAGCCGCGCGGGGCCAGCGCGCGCACCCTACGGTAAGGAGACCAGCGCCCCGAGTGTCGTTACTCGTCCAGAAGTACGGCGGCACCTCCGTCGGCAGTCCCGAGCGGATCGCGGCCGTCGCCGAGCGGATCGTCGCGTCGCGCCGCCAGGGCGCGGACCTCGTCGTGGTCGTATCGGCCATGGGCGATTCCACCGACGATCTCATCCAGCTCGCCCACAAGGTCACGACCCGCGCCCACCCCCGCGAGATGGACATGCTCCTCACGGCGGGAGAGCGGATCTCGATGGCCCTCGTCGCCATGGCTGTAAACGACCGCGGCGCCGAAGCGGTCTCATTTACCGGTAGCCAGAGCGGCATCGTGACCGATACATCCCATACGCGCGCCAAGATCCTCGAGGTCAAGGCGGACCGGATCCGGGAAGAGCTGAAAAAGGGGCGCGTCGTGATCGTGGCGGGGTTCCAGGGGGTGAGCCGGGATCGCGAAGTCACGACCCTCGGGCGCGGAGGGTCGGACACCACGGCGGTCGCCCTCGCGGCGGCCCTCCAGGCGACGTCCTGCGAGATCTACACCGACGTGGACGGGGTCTACACCGCCGATCCGCGGATCGTGCCCCAGGCGCGGAAGCTCGCGGCGCTCTCCTACGACGAGATGCTGGAGCTGGCCTCGCTGGGCGCCCGGGTGCTGCACAACCGCTCGGTCGAGATCGCCCGCCGCTTCGGGGTGCCGATCCACGTCCGCTCCAGCTTCAACGCCAACGAAGGCACGCGCATCGCGAAGGGAGCCTCCATGGAGCAAGTCGTCATACGCGGCATCGCCCACGACGCCGACGTGGCCAAGATCGCCCTGCTCGGCGTGCCCGACCGTCCCGGGGTCGCCTCGGAGATCTTCCGGGAGATCGGCGGGCGCGGGGTCAACGTGCGGATGATCGTGCAGGCCACGGGCGCCGAGGGACGGAACGACGTGACGTTCGCCGTCGGCGCGCACGAGGCCCAGACGGTGCTGCCGCTGATCGAGCAGATGCGGAAGCAGCTCGGCGCGCGCGCCTTCCTCTACGATCCCGACGTGGCGGTCCTCTCGGTCGTGGGCGAGGGGCTGGCCACGTCGCCGGGCACGGCGGGGCAGGTCTTCGCGGCGCTGGCGCAGGCCGGGGTCAACATCGACCTGATCAGCACCTCCTCGATTACCATCACCTGCATGGTGCGCGAGAAGGACGTGGAGCGCGCGGTGCGCTCCCTCCACGAGGCGCTGGCCCTGGAGCAGGAGACCTAGTGGACGGAGGCCCTCCTCGATGCGGGTTCTCGAGTCGTCGGCCCGGCTCCGGCGCGGCGCGGCGCCGCCGGGGGAGCGTGCGAGCGCGTTCTTCGTGGGGGCGTCGTCGCTCCTCCACGCGGCGCTCCTCCTCCTGTTCGTGACCTGGGCCAAGCCGCCGATCGACGTGGCCATCCCGGGCGGCAACAGCCGCCCCTCGGGGCCGCGGTCGCAGCTGGTGAAGCTCTCGCCGCTGCGCACGTTTCCGGCGGCCGAGGCGACGCCGCCCGAGGCCGAGAAATCGCGGCCGCGGCCGGCCCTGGTGAAGCGCTACACGCCGGGCGCGCCGATCGTGCCGCGCCCGGAGCACGGCCCGCAGAAGAAGAGCGCCAACGACGAGGCCCGCTCGGGAGCCCGCGAGGTGGCCACGACGGCGGCCTCGGACCGCGCGCAGCGGTGGTGGTCGCCCGATTCGTCGGCCAGCGTCGGCGTGCGCGTCGACGGCGATTTCCGCTGGGCGTACTACCTGGCCTCCATTCGGAACAAGATCGGCCAGCATTGGGTACCTCCTGCAGGGATCGGTGGACGGGCGGTGCGCGCCACGGTGTATTTCCGGATCGGTAAGGACGGATCGGTGTCCCTGGCGCGGCTGGAGGATGGGTCCGGCGTGACCTTCTTCGATCAGACCGCGATGCGAGCGCTCCAATCGGCGACCCCGCTCCCCCCGCTTCCCGCGGGGTACGGCGGAGAATGGCTGGGGGTTCATTTTGGCTTCGAATTCCAGCAGTAGACCCGGCACGCGTCCCACGCGGCGCGCGGCCTCTCTTCGCGTCCTGACCGCGGTCCTCGTGCTCGCGTCGGTGCTCGTGCCGATGCGCGCGCGCACGCAGACCGACGTGCGGACCGGCATCAAGGCTTCCGGCACGGTCAAGGCACCCCTCCTGCTCGCCTCCTTCCGCGGCGGTGGCGCGGCGCAGGACGCCCACGACGTCGCGCGGCACGATTTCGACCTCTCCGGCGTCTTCGCGGTCGCCGACGTGGAGCCGCTCGCCAAGAAGCTCGAGCCCGATCCCGGGGCCCAGGGCGCGGTGCGCGTCGAGGGGATGGTCGAGGCGAGCGGGGACGGTTTCCAGTTCACCGGCGAGGTGTTCGACCTGGCCACGGCCGAATCGATGTTCAAGCGGAGCTACCCGTTCCATCGCGCCGACGTGCGCGAGACGATGCACCGCTTCGCCGACGACGTGCTCGAGGCGCTGACCGGCGAGCGGGGCATCTGCGAGACCAAGGTCGCCTTCATCCGCTCGACCGGGCGCGTGAAGGAGGTCTGGGTCATGGACTACGACGGCCTGAACCCCTACCAGCTCACCCACGACCGCAGCCTCGCGCTCTCGCCGGCCTGGGCTCCCTGGGGCACCGAGCTGGTGTTCACGACCTACAAGCGGGGCAATCCCGATCTCTATCTCTTCGATCTGCGGCGCGGGGCCTCCTATCCCTTCTCGACCCGCCCCGGCCCCAACATCGCGCCCTGCTACTCGCCCGACGGCAAGTGGATCGCCTGCTCGCTCTACCGCGACGGCAACGCCGAGATCTACCTGATCAGCCGCGACGCGCAGACCGCGAAGCGGCTCACGCGGAATCCGCGCATCGACTCCGGACCCTGCTTCAGCCCCAGCGGCGACCAGATCGCTTTTTCCTCGGACCGGTCGGGCTCGCCCCAGATCTACGTGATGGACGGCGACGGGGTGAACCAGCGGCTCCTCACCCAGGAGGGGAAGTACAACGACTCGCCGCGGTGGTCCCCCAAGGGGGACCGCATCACGTACGCCGCGCGCCACGATGGGATCTTCGACGTCGTGGTGATGGACGCCAACGGGCAGCGCCCCTTCCAGATCACCTCCGGGGCGGGGCACAACGAGAACCCCCAGTGGTCGGCGGACGGCCGAAAGATCTACTTCTCCAGCACGCGCTCGGGTCGCCGTCAGGTCTACATGATGAACGCGGACGGGAGCGACGTGGTCCAGCTCACCCGCGGCGACGAGTGCTTCAACCCGGCGGCCGGACCCCGTCCCAAGCGCCCCGGGGTGAGCCGGGCGGGTTGACGCTCCGCACCCCCTGTGCTAGGTTGGGCTTCAGACTGGAAGTCGTTGCGGCATAATGAACTTGAACCCAACGGAGGTCCGCATATGAGCCGATCCTCTCGCACGCCGGTGCTCCTGGTCACGGCGCTGCTCGCGATGATCCTGATGGCGCCCGGATGCTCCTCGCGGAAGAAGGTTTCGGGCGGCGCCGAGCCGGCTCCCCCGCCCAGCACGTCCGAGAACGCGCCCCCGACCGAGACGCCGCCTCCCCCGCCGACCACAGGCGGAGGCGAGGAGACCACCGCGTCGAACCTTCGCGACGCCTACTTCGACTTCGATGACGCCGGGCTCCGCGAGGACGCCAAGGCGGCCCTGGACGGAGACGCGAAATACATGGAGTCGCACAGCGGCATGAACGTCGTGATCGAGGGGCACTGCGACGAGCGCGGGTCGGTGGAGTACAACCTGGCCCTGGGCGAGAAGCGGGCGCGCGCCGCCAAGGACTACCTCGTCGCCTACGGCATCCCGGCCGCGCGCTTGACGACCATCTCCTACGGCAAGGAGCGGCCGTTCGACACCGGGCACACCGAAGAGGCCTGGGCCCAGAACCGCAGGGCCCACTTCGTCTCCAAGTGAGGACGCCCGCTTCCCGGCACGCCGCGCCGCTCGCTCTCGCGCTCGTTCTTGCGGGGGCCGCGGCCGGCTGCGCCCCGGGCAACTACTACCGCGACACCCAGGCGCAGCTCGACAGCCTGCTCACGACGCAGGCGGACCTGGTCCGCCGCGTCGACCGGCTGGACCGGAAGCTGGAGGAGACGCGCGGCGGGATGTCCTCGACCCGCGCCTCCACCGAGACGAACCTGGCCAAGCTGAGCGAGCGCCTCGACGTCGTGGTGAGCCAGCTGGAGCGGAACCAGGAACGGATGCAGGATTTCGGTCTAAAGATCGACACGGTTCGCCAGCGGATGAACGCGGCCGACAGCGCTCGGGTCGCGCAGGGGATGGCGCCCGCCGACACCAGCGGGATCCTCGATCCGGAGCAGGCCTATCAGGCCGCGTACTCCGACTACGCCGCGGGCCGCTACAAGCTGGCGGGGGAGGCGTTCCGCGAGTTCCTGCGCCACTATCCCAACACCGAGGTCTCCGACAACGCGCAGTACTGGATCGGCGAGTCGTTGTACGCTCAGGGGGATTTTCCGTCGGCGATCATCGAATTCCGCGCGGTGGTGGACAACTATCCCAAGGGGGACAAGGTCCCGGCCGCGCTCCTGAAGATCGGGATCGCGAACGCGCGGCTCAACAACACCGCCGAAGCCCGGAAGAGCTTCGATCAGGTCATCCGGAAGTACCCGAGAAGTCCCGAGGCCGCGCTGGCCAAGGAGCGCCTGGCCCAGCTTCGCTAGCGCTGACGATAGAATTCCCGGGCCGCAATGAAGGGTCGCGGGCATGCGTTTCGACAAGCTGACCACCAAGAGCCAGGAGGCCCTCGCCGACGCCGAGTCGCGGGCCGACCGGGCGAACCACCCCGAAGTGCGTCCCGAGCACCTGCTCGAGGCGCTTCTCGCCCAGAAGGAAGGCGCGGTTCCGGCCGTGATCGAGGCCGCGCACGTCGACCGCGCTTCTCTCGACCGCTCGCTCACGCGGGCGCTGGCCTCGCTCCCCACCGTATCGGGCTCCCGCACCATCGTTCTCTCCACCACGCTCGGCCGCGTGCTCGAGCAGTCCGAGAAGGAAGCCGAGCAGCTGCAAGACGAGTACGTGAGCACCGAACACCTGCTGCTTGCGATGCTCGATCCTTCGATCGCTTCGGCCGCGGGCGAGGCGCTGAGGCAGGCGGGCGCGACGCGCGAGGGGATCTATCACGCGCTCCTCTCCGTCCGCGGCGGCGAGCAGGTCACGAGCCCCGATCCCGAGGACAAGTATCAGGCGCTGGCGAAGTACGCGCGCGACCTGACCGAGACCGCGCGGAAGGGGAAGCTCGACCCCGTGATCGGGCGCGACGAGGAGATCCGCCGGGTCGTGCAGGTGCTCTCGCGGCGCACCAAGAACAATCCGGTCCTGATCGGCGAGCCGGGCGTGGGGAAGACGGCCATCGCCGAGGGGCTCGCGCAGCGGATCGTGAGCGGCGACGTGCCCGAGGGCTTGAAGAACCGCCGGCTCCTGGCGCTCGACCTCGGCGCCCTCCTCGCCGGGGCGCAGTTCCGCGGCCAGTTCGAGGAGCGGCTCAAGTCGGTGCTCAAGGAGGTGCAGCGCTCGGAGGGTCAGGTGATCCTGTTCATCGACGAGCTGCACACCCTGGTGGGCGCCGGCGCCGCGGAGGGGGCACTGGATGCGTCGAACCTCCTGAAGCCCGCGCTCGCGCGCGGCGAGCTCCACTGCATCGGCGCGACCACCCTCGACGAATACCGGAAGCGGATCGAGAAGGACGCCGCCCTGGAGCGGCGCTTCCAGCCGGTGTTCGTGGGGGAGCCGAGCGTGGAGCAGACGATCGCCATCCTGCGCGGGCTGCGCGAGCGCTACGAGACGTTCCACAAGGTGAAGATCCAGGACGCCGCGCTGGTCGCGGCGGCGGTGCTCTCCGACCGCTACATCGCCGACCGGCAGCTTCCCGACAAGGCGATCGACCTGGTGGACGAAGCCGCTTCGCGCCTGCGGATCGAGATCGACAGCCTCCCCGCGGAGATCGACACCCTGGAGCGGAAGCGCCGCCAGCTGGAGGTCGAGCGCCTCGCCCTGAAGCGGGAGAAGGACGAGGGCTCCAAGGCGCGGCGGCGCGCCATCGAGGAGGAGATGGAGGAGACCGGCGCCGAGCTGGCCCGGCTGCGCGCGCACTGGGAGAAGGAGCGCGCGCGCATCCAGAAGATCAACGAGATCAAGGCCCGGATCGAGGAGCTCCGGACCGAGCAGCAGCGCGCGGAGCGGGAGGCCGACCTCGAGCGCGTCGCGCGCATCCGGCACGGCGACATCCCGAAGCTGGAGAAGCAGCTCGCCGACGAGACGAAGGCGCTCGCCGAGATCCAGAAGGATCTGAAGATCCTCAAGGAGGAGGTCGACGCCGAGGACATCGCCGAAGTCGTGGCCCGCTGGAGCGGCATTCCGGTGCAGCGGCTCCTCGAGAGCGAGCTGGAGAAGCTGCTCCACATGGAAGAGCGGCTGCGGGAGCGGGTGATCGGGCAGGAGGCGGCGATCCGCGCGGTGTCCGACGCGGTGCGTCGAGCGCGTGCCGGGCTGTCCGATCCCAACCGGCCGCTCGGCTCCTTCCTCTTCCTGGGACCGACCGGCGTGGGGAAGACGGAGACCGCGCGCGCCCTGGCGCAGTTCCTGTTCGACGACGAGCGGGCGATGGTGCGCGTCGACATGTCGGAGTACATGGAGAAGCACGCCGTGGCGCGGCTGATCGGCTCGCCGCCGGGATACGTCGGCTACGAGGAAGGGGGCCAGCTCACCGAGGCGGTGCGACGGCGCCCCTACTCGGTGATCCTCCTCGACGAGATCGAGAAAGCGCACGCCGACGTGGCGCAGATCCTGTTGCAGATCCTGGAGGACGGCCGCCTGACCGACGGGCAGGGGCGCACGGTGGACTTCAAGAACACCCTCGTCATCATGACCAGCAACATCGGCAGCGACCTGATCCTCGAGCTGGAGGGGACCGGCGAGGCGATGCGCTCGCGGCTCCTGGCCGCGCTCCGCGGCCACTTCCGGCCCGAGCTCTTGAACCGGATCGACGAGATCCTCATCTTCGAGCCGCTCTCGCAGGAGTCGCTCCGCGAGATCGTGCGGCTCGAGCTGAAGAAGGTGGAGCGCCGGCTTGAGAGCCGCGAGCTCTCGCTGGAAGCCGGTCCGGAGGTGCTCGATCTCCTGGCCCGCGAAGGGTACGACCCCGTCTACGGCGCGCGGCCGCTCCGCCGCCTGGTCGAGCACCGGATCCAGAATCCCCTCGCGCAGCGGCTTCTCAAGGGCGAGTTCGCTCCCGGGGACGTGATCGAGGTGCGGGTGGCCGGCCGGGACAGCGAACTCGAGTTCCGGACGAAGGATCGGACGCGAGCGGCGGCGGTTTCCCCTTGACCCTGGACGACGCGCGACGGTAGCGTGGCGGGTCGCGATTTTCCGGACGTTTCGGTCGACCCGCCGCACACCGCCCCATCCGACGGCGACCCGGGGACTACATGCGCTTGTCCGAGCTGTTGAACGAGAAGTCGATCAGCCTCTCGCTTCAAGCCCGTGACAAGGAATCCGCCATCAAGGAACTGGTCCAGCTCCTCGAGTCGGCCCACGGCGTCAACACGCGCGGGGAGATCCTGAGCAAGGTCCTCCAGCGCGAGTCGATGATGTCCACCGGCATCGGCAACGGCGTCGCCATCCCGCACGGCAAGACCCGCCTCCTGGACCATCTCCTGGGCGCCTGCGGCGTCTCCCCCATGGGGATCGACTTCGATTCGATGGACGGGGAGCCGGCGACGCTCTTCATCCTTCTGGTCTCGCCGGAGAGCCTCCGCGGCCCGCACGTGAAGGCGTTGGCCAACGTCTCCCGGCTGCTCAAGGAAGAATCGGTCCGGGCCGCCCTCCGGCAGGCCCCGACCCCCGCCGACTTCCTGCGCATCCTCCGGGAGGCTGAGGAGCGCTACCTGGTCGCCTGAAGGGCCCGTTTCGGGCCGTCCTGGGCACGGTCCGGGGAGGTCCGACCCCCGTTCGGAGCGCCAAAACCCCTTTTCCGCCCGGCGAGCCCATGGTACCGTTCCCTCGAACTACCGCCGTGTCCCCCAGAAAGGAGCTTTTCCCTTCCATGAGGCTGCATCGTGGACTATGGGCGGGGGCTTTTGCGCTCCTGGCCCTCGTCGGCTGTGGCAAAGACAACGGAACGATCAAGGACACCGGGGTCTACTCCCCGATTCTCACCGGCATCGCCTCCAATCACGAGCCCGCGGCGCGCGGCACGGAGAATCTGCTCACGGCGCAGGTGACCAACGTGAACGGCATGCCGATCCGGTATCACTGGAAGGCCGCGGCGGGGACCCTTACCGATTCCACCAGCGCCACCGCGAAGTGGACGCCGCCCGATTCGATCGGCGCCTATAACGTCACCGTCTCGATCGAGGCGGACGACGCCGGCAAGCATTTCTTCAAGACCATGACCGTGCTCTTGTCGGTGGACAACGAGTTCACCCGGTGGACCAACACCGAGGCGGTGAAGTTCGACCCGGCTCCGACTTCAGGCGGCGGTGTTCTCTTCGCCCAGTACCGCGATCCCATCGTCAAGAGCTCGGACGCCTTCCGGATCGACACGCCGCTCGGGCCGGCGATTCAGCTGACCACCGACTTCTTCAGCGTGGCCTCTCCCACGGCGAACGCGGGTCAGACCGACATCGCATTCACGGCCAGGAAGAACCAGACCGATTCCATCTCGATCTATCTCCTCCCCTTTGCGGGCGGGGACACGTCGATGACCCGGGTGTTCGAGCTGCGCCGCGCCTCCCAGACGTTTCTCGCGAGCCCGCGGTTCGCCCCCGTCGGCACCCGGCT
This sequence comes from Candidatus Binatia bacterium, assembly GCA_035631035.1. NCBI lineage: Bacteria > Candidatus Binatota > Binatia (SeqCode) > Binatia bacterium. The sequence continues at coordinate 17,801 of DASQJL010000003.1, forward strand.
CGCGTACGCGTCGGATTCGACCAACGGCGGAACGGGTGCCAACACGGCAATCTACTTCCGCGACGGCAGCGACTTGAATGTCGGGCCCGTCGCCGCGATCGACCCCAATGTGGCCGGGAGCACCTACCTCTTCAATCCGAACTGGGGCCCGGACAAGAACGGCGACGGATCCCCCGATTCCCTCATGATGGCGGCCGTCGATTTCCCGGGGACCTTCTTCGAGACCCGGCACGGCATGTACATCGCACCGCTCGCGCCCCCTGACGGCGCGGCGTCGTACTCGCAATGGCTGGATGGACAGCTCCTGGAAACACCCGATTGGTCGCCGGACGGGCAGTACGTGACGTTCGTGAAGCGGAACGCGGGCGCCAATGATCGCGACATCTGGATCATCAACCGCTCGGCCGCCGACATCAGCCAGGCGGTGCGCGTGACGTCGGGACCCGCGGACGATTCGCAGCCCCGGTTCAGCGCTGACGGGAATTCGATCATCTTCATCTCCAACCGGGTCGACCGGTATGGAGTGACCGGAGTCTATGGAACCGAGCGACGCGGCACGAACATCTGGAGCGTCGCTCATTTTGATCGGCCCTAGGCCGGTTTGCGGCGGAGGCGCGCCCCGGCGCGCCCCCGCCGAACCCCACTCGAAGCCAGGAAGATGAGCGCGCCGGATCCGTCTCGCCTCAGCTTCAACACGCGCTGCGTGCACGGCTTTGGCGGACTCGATCCCTCCACCGGCGCCGTCTCCGTCCCGATCTATCAGAGCAGCACCTTCGCGTTCCACAACGCGGCCGAGGGCGCGGCCATCTTCGCGGGCGAGCGCCAGGGCTACTTCTACACGCGCCTGGGCAATCCGACGCAGGCCGCGTTCGAGCGCGAGATGGCCTCCCTGGAAGGCGGCGAGGCGGCGCTCGCCACCTCGAGCGGCATGGCGGCGACGACCACCGCCGTCTTCGCGCTGGTCGGGGCGGGCGACAACCTCATCGCCTCGGGCACCCTCTACGGCGGGACGCACAAGCTCTTCCAGGAGCTATTGCCGCGCTACGGCGTCCAGACCCGCTGGGTGGACGCCAACGACCCGTGCGCGATCGCGAAGGCGGTGGACGCGAAGACGAAGCTCTTCTACGTCGAGACTCCGGCCAATCCCAACCTGAACATCGTCGACCTGAGGGGGGCGGCGGCCGAGGCGAAGCGGCACGGCATTCCCCTCCTCGTGGACAACACCTTCGCGACCCCCTACTACCAGCGCCCCCTCACCCTCGGCGCCGACGTCGTGATCCACAGCGCGACCAAGTACATCGGCGGACATGGCGACACCGTGGCCGGCGTGATCGTCGGCTGCAGGGAATTCGTGGACCGCTGCCGCATGGAGATCCTGCGCGACCTGGGAGGCGTGATCAGCCCCTTCAACGCCTGGCTCCTCCTGCGGGGGCTGAAGACGCTGCCCGTGCGCATGGAGCGCCACTCAGAGAACGCGCTCCAGATCGCTCAGTTCCTCGACTTCCATCCCCGCGTGGAGCGCGTGTGGTATCCGGGGCTGCACACGCACCCCCAGCACGCCGTCGCCGCCGGCCAGATGTCGGGGTTCGGAGGGATGATCGCCTTCGAGCTGCGCGGCGGTCACGACGCGGGCGTCAAGCTGATGGACTCGGTCCGCCTGATCACTTTGGCCGTGAGCCTGGGGGACTGCGACACGCTGATCGAGCACCCCGCCTCGATGACCCACTCGACCTACACGCCCGAGGAGCGCGCCTGCTGCGGCATCTCGGACGGGCTCGTGCGGCTCTCCGTCGGGATCGAGGGTGTCGAAGACCTCATCGCCGACCTGGACCAGGCGCTCGAGACGGTACCGGCTTGACCGGAGGTTTCGCCCGCTACTGGCTCCCCGTCATCGCCTATGTGGCGATGATCTTCTCCCTCTCGTCCATTCACGGCTCGTCGGTCCCCAACTTCTTCCCGGGCGTGGACAAGCTGGAGCACTTGTTGGAATATTCGCTGTTCGGTCTCCTGGCCGGGCGCGCCATCCGCTTCACCCTGGGCCCGACGAAGCGCCGGCTGGCGGCCTCGCTCGGCACGATGGCCCTGGGCGCCATGGTGGGCGCGCTGGACGAGCTGTACCAGCGCGGGGTGCCGGGCCGCAGCTCGGACGTCCGCGACTGGATCACCGACGTCGGGGCCGTCGCCATCTCGGTGCTCGTCACCCAGCTCATTCACACGCGGCCGATCATCCGGCCCGCATCCGACAAGAACCTGGAGAAACGCGCGCCGTGAGCTTTCAGGCCCCCAAGGGGACCCACGACATCCTTCCCGGCGAGTCCGAGCGGTGGAACTGGCTCGAGGCGCGGCTCCGCGACATCCTCGAGCGCTACGGCTACCGCGAGGTGCGCACGCCGATGTTCGAGTCCACCGACCTCTTCGTCCGGAGTGTCGGGGAATCGACCGACATCGTCCGGAAGGAGCTCTACACCTTCGAGGACAAGGGCGGCCGCTCGCTGACGCTGCGTCCCGAGGGGACCGCGCCGCTCGTGCGCGCCTACCTCGAGCACTCGATGGGCCACGGCCAGCCGATGGCGCGCCTCTACTACATCGGCGCGATGTTCCGCTACGAGCGGCCCCAGGCCGGGCGCTTCCGCCAGTTCGCCCAGGTCGGCGCCGAGCTCCTGGGGCCGGGCGGCCCCGCGGCGGACGGCGAGATGATCGACCTCTTCGTCGCGGTCATGCGCGGCGTCGGGCTCGAAGACCCGACGGTGCTCCTGAACTCGCTCGGCGATTCGGTCTGCCGGCCCGTGTATCGCGAGAAGATCCGCGAATACTTCGGAGGCCGCGTGGACGAACTGTGCGGCGACTGCAAGGAGCGGCTCCGGACGAACCCGCTCCGGATCCTCGACTGCAAGGTGCCCTCCTGCCAGCCGGTGCTGGCGGGCGCGCCGCGCATGCTCGATTTCCTCTGCGACCCCTGCCGGGAGCACTTCGAGGGGGTTCAGGCCGCGCTTCGCGCGCTCTCCATCCCCTTCGAGATCGCGCCGCGGCTGGTGCGGGGGCTGGACTACTACACGCGGACCGTTTTCGAGGTGCACTCGGGCTCGCTCGGCGCGCAGAGCGCGGTGGGCGGTGGCGGGCGCTACGATCTCCTCGTCGAGGAGTTCGGCGGCCCCTCGGTGCCGGCGCTCGGCTTCTCGATCGGGCTGGAGCGGCTGCTGCTGGCGGCGGCTCCCGCGGCATCGGGAATGGGCGCGCCCGACATCGCCGTGGTCGCGCGCGACCCCTCCGCCGCGCTCGGGGCGCTGGTTCTCGCGCGCGAGCTGCGCGGCCTGGGGCAGGGCGCGAGCGGCCCCACGGTGGTGGCCGACGTCGCCGGCCGGAGCGCGGGCGCGCAGATGAAGTGGGCCTCCAAGATGGGCGCGCGCTACGCGGTGTTCGTGCCCGCCGACGCCGAGGGCTACGCGGTCCGGAACATGCGCGAGGGTACGGACGAGCCGAAAGCGAAGGACGCCGCGGCGCTCCGCGCGATGCTCGCGGCCCGGCTTGCCGCCTCCCGCGCGGGCGAGCGGGTTCCCTCGTGATCGAGCCGCTCGCCGGTCGCCGGCGCACCCACTCGTGCGGCGACCTCCGCCCCGAGGACGCCGGCAAGCGCGCGCTCCTCATGGGATGGGCGCACCGCGTGCGGGACCACGGCGGCGTGCTCTTCCTGGACCTGCGCGACCGCTACGGCATCACGCAAGTCGTGTTCCGCCCGCAGGCCTTGAACGAGGCCACGATGCTCCGCGCCCGCGAGATCGGAAGCGAGTGGGTGGTGCTCGTCGAGGGCACCGTGCTCAAGCGCCCGAAGGGGAGCGAGAACGCCGAGCTTGCGACCGGCGGCATCGAGCTCGAGGCCGACACGCTGGCGGTCCTGAACACCAGCAAGACGCCCCCCTTTCCGATCGACGACGTGGTCACGACCGCGTCCGAGGACCTGCGGCTCAAGTACCGCTACCTCGACCTGCGCCGCGCGGCGCTCCGCGACTCGATCGTCTTCCGCCACCGGCTGACCCGGAGCGTGCGCGAGTACCTCTCGGACCAGAACTTCCTCGAGATCGAGACGCCGCTCCTCGTGAAGCCGACCCCCGAGGGGGCGCGCGACTACGTCGTGCCCGCGCGGCTCCATCCCGGGAAGTTCTACGCGCTCCCGCAGTCGCCGCAGCTCTACAAGCAGATCCTCATGGTGGCGGGGTTCGACCGCTATTTCCAGATCGCGCGCTGCCTGCGCGACGAGGACCTGCGCGCCGACCGCCAGCCCGAATTCACGCAGATCGATCTCGAGATGTCCTTCCCGACCGAGGACGACGTCTTCGCCGTGGTCGAGGGGATGCTCGAGAGCGTCTTCCGGCGCGACCTGGCCCGCGCGCTCCCGGTCCCGTTCCCACGAATGACCTATCGCGAGGCGATGGAGCGGTACGGCACCGACAAGCCCGATCTCCGGATTCCCTTCGAGATCAAGGACGTCACCGCCGCCGCGGGCGCGAGCGCGTTCGAGGTTTTCCGCGCGACCGCCGCCGCCGCTCCGCGGTGCATGACGGCGGCGCTGGCCGTGCCGGGCCAGGCGGGCGCGTCGCGGAAGGAGATCGACGCCTGGGAAGCCGCGGCGAAGCAGATGGGCGTGGCGGGCATGGCCTGGACGCGCGTCAAGGGAGGCGCCCTGGACGGCGGGGTGGGGAAGCACTTCCCCGGCCCCCTGGCGGCGGCGCTGATCGACGCGGCGGACGCGCCCGAGGGATCGCTCCTCCTTCTCGTCGGCGGGGTACGCGCCGTGGCGCAGCGCGCGCTGGGGTTCCTGCGCACGCAGATCGGAAACCAGAAGTTCACGCTGGATCCGAACGACTTCCGCTTCGTCTGGGTGCACCAGTTTCCGCTCTTCGAGTGGGACGAGGGGCACCAGTCCTGGGCGCCCGCGCACCACATCTTCACGATGCCGCTCGACGAGCACATCGCGCACCTCGAATCCGACCCGGGCCGCGTGCACGGCCAGCTCTACGACCTGGCCGCGAACGGAAACGAGCTCGCTTCGGGGAGCATCCGGATCCATCGAAAGGACATCCAGGAGCGCGTCATGCGCGTGATCGGGATGCAGCCCGAGGAGCTGGCCGCCAAGTTCGGCTTCCTGCTCGAGTCCTTCGAGTACGGCGCGCCGCCGCACGGCGGGATCGCGCTCGGGTTGGACCGGCTCGTGGTCCTCTTCCACGGCGGCGATTCGATCCGCGACGCGATCGCCTTCCCGAAGACCGCCAGCGCCACGTCGCTCATGGACGGCGCCCCCGCACCGGTCGATCCCGCGGACCTGCGGGAGCTGAAGATCCGAGCCCTCCCGGACTGAGCGGCGGCCCTGGGCCGTCGGTGCCCTGGCCCGCACAGGGGTTCACGTTGGACCCGCTGCGCCGCGCGCGGGGGGTGGCATCCCTCCTGCATTGAACCCCTCCGCGGGCGGCCCCCCTTGACTTGCCGCCCGCGTATCCCTACCGTGATCGGAGGCAGCGCGCGCCCCATTCCAGGGTCCGCGACCAAATTATCTTATTGATACAAAAGCGGTTACTTCCAGAGATGCAGATCCGGAGCAAGGGGTTGCCGCAGGCGAAGGCACCCCCTTCCGGCGCCGCCCTGGCCGGCAGCGTTTGGCCGGCCGCCCGGCGTTCGACCGCCCGCGCGTGGGCCTCCGCCAGCCTGGTGGCCGTCCTGGCCTGGGCTCCCGCCGCGGGATGCGGCCACGCCAACGCCCCCTGCCCGACCCCGGTCTCGACCCTGGACGCCCACCGGCAGCAGTCCGAAGCGCTGCAGCGGGATCTGGGGCAAACGTCCGAGGCGGCCTCGGCCCTGGAAGCCCGACGCGAAGAGGCGGCTGCCCGCATCCAAGCAGCCAAGGCCCTGGAAGACTCGCTGGCGCATGCCGGGCGGCCCGCACCGACACCCCCGCATCGGAAGACGCGCCGGTGAAGGACCTTTTCCTGTGGATGATGGCCGGTCTCATCGCCGGAGGCGCGGCCGGCTGCAGCAAGCCCGTCCTTCGCGTCGCGGACGCCTCGCTCGGCGACTACTACTCGGAGAAGGAGTTCTCCAGGCTGAGCCGCGAGCAGCGCGACGACTACTGCAACGAGCTCGCCATGCAGGACTCCCTGTACCAGGACGAGATCCGCGAATCGGAGGCCTCGCTGGCCGAGGCCAAGGCGCGCCGCGCCGCGCTGGGCGGCGAGGTGGATTCGCTTCTGGCGGAGGCCGGGCGGCACGAGCAGAATATCCGGACCCTCCTGGCCGCACGCGGCGGGACCGAGGCGCGGCCGCGGCCGGCCTCCGGGGAGGGATCGAGCCGCTGGAGCGTGCGCCCGGGCGATTCGCTCTGGCGCATCAGCAGCCGCGAAGAGGTCTACGGCAACGGCGCGGAATGGCGCCGCATCTACGAATCGAACCGGGACGCCCTGCGCGATCCCGACCGCATCTTTCCAGGACAGGAGCTCAGCATTCCTCGATGACGAATCCCGCCAAGGACGAAACGACGCGCTCCGTGGATATCGAGGGCGTCGACCCGCTTTCTCTGTTTGGACGCAACGACGCAAACCTCCGGCTGGTGGAGCGGAGCTATCCGGTGCACGTGACCTATCGCGAAGGGAAGCTCGCGGTGAAGGGGGACCCCGCGGCGGTGGACGAGGTGAGCGCGATCCTGACCACGCTCTCCGATCTCGTGCGGCGCGGCGCCGTGCTCGAAGAGCACGACGTCCATAACTTCATCGGACTGACCGACGCCGGTGACCGCGAGGAGTCGCGCACGCTGTACGAGCGGCCCGTGCTCTTCTCCTTCGACAAGCGCACCGTGCGCGTGAAGACGCTGGGGCAGGCCCGCTACGTCGCCGCCCTTCAGCGGCACGACATCGTGTTCTCGATCGGTCCGGCCGGGACCGGCAAGACCTACCTCGCGGTGGCGGCGGCCGTGAGCGCGCTCAAGTCGCGGCAGGTCGAGCGGATCGTGCTGGTCCGCCCGGCGGTCGAGGCGGGGGAGAGCCTGGGGTTCCTTCCCGGCGACATGAAGGAGAAGGTCGATCCCTATCTCCGGCCGCTGTACGACGCCTTGAACGATCTCCTCTCCTACGAGAAGATCCGCCGGTTCCTGGACCTTGGCGTGATCGAGGTGGCGCCGCTCGCCTACATGCGGGGCCGCACGCTGAACAGCGCCTTCGTGATCCTGGACGAGGCCCAGAACACGACGCTCGGGCAGATGAAGATGTTCCTGACGCGCCTGGGCTATGGCTCGAAGGCGGTCATCACCGGCGACGTGACCCAGATCGACCTGGGCGCGAGCATGGTCTCGGGGCTGGTCGAGGTGCAGAACATCCTGAAGGGCGTGCACGACCTCTCGTTCGTCTACCTGAACGAGCGCGACGTGGTGCGTCACCATCTGGTGCGCGAGATCATCCGCGCCTTCGAGGAGCATGAGGAGAACGGCCGCGAGCAGAAGCGCGGCGGTGAAGGAGGCTGATCGCGCCGCCGTCTTGGGCGCAACCTATGCCAGACCGATTACAGATCCTCGAGCCGAAACGCAAGGAGCGGCGCTCGCCGTCCTCGCGCTGGGCGAAGCGCTTCGGCCCCAAGCTTCGGCGCGCCGCGCTCTTCGCCGGGTTCCTCGCGTTCGCCTGCTTCCTGGTGCCGCGGGACCCCGCGTTCGAGGTCATGACGCTGCGCGAGGGCTTTCCCGCGAAGCGGGACCTGATCGCGCCCTTCCAGTTCTATCTCCTCAAGGACCGCGCCGTGCTCCGTCACGAGCAGACGCTCGCGGCGCGCGGCGTCGCCCCGGTCTATTCCGTGGATCCCGCCGCGGCGCGCGGCACGACCGACCTCCTCGATTCCCTGCGCGCCGCCGAGAGCGGCGCCGGCGAGCGGGGCGGATGGCGGCTCCAATCCCTGGGCCTCTCCGCCGAGGGCGCCCGCGCGCTCTCGGGACCCGACGGCAAGCGGATCCTCGTGCTCGCGCGGGGCATCGCCGAGACCGTCTATTCCAACGGCGTGCTGCCCGATCTGGAGAGCGCGAAAGCATCCACCGACGCCAACGGCATCGCCCTCGAGCGCGACGGCATGCGCTTCGAGAAGCCCTGGTCGGCGCTCGCCGACCCCACCACGCTGCGCGACCGCGCCTGGGAGGAGGGGCAGCGCGCCTTCCCCAGCCGCCCCGAGGCCACGCAGGCGCTTCAGGAGCTGCTCGATGTCGCGATGCGGCCCAATCTCCGGTTCGAGGCCTCCACGACCGAGCGCCTCCGGGCCGAGGCGCGGGACGCCGTGAACCCTTACGACGGTCTGGTCCGCAAGGACGAGAAGATCATCGGAAGCCACGAGCTCGCGACCGCCGACGACATCCGGAAGCTGGAATCGCTGCGCGCGTGGCGGAGCCGCATGCACGCGGAGAACAACTGGCGCGAGGGGATCGCGACGGTGCTGGGCCGCGTGGTGCTGCTGGCCTTCCTGGTGATCGGCTTCCTGGGCTACGTGAAGCTCCACCACCCGGCGGTCTACCGCGAGACGCCCCACCTCTTCCTCCTCGCGATCCTGACCGCGCTGGTGATGAGCGTCGGGTGGGTCGTGGTGAACCAGCTCCGCGGCTACGAGATGCTGATCCCGATCACCATCCTCTCGCTCACGGCCGCGCTTCTCTGGGGCAACGCGCTCGCGTTCGCCGCGACCTTCACCGCCTCGCTCTTCACGGGCGTCGTGTTCGGCCTGGGGCTGCCCTTCCTGACGGGGAGCGCGCTCGCGGGCATCGCCGCGATCGGCTCGGCCACCGGCGTGCGCCGGCGGCGCGACTTCTACCGTCCGATGCTCGTCGTCGCGGTGGCCTACATGGTGGCGATCGGCGCCATGGGGCTCGTGGACGGCGCGCGCTGGGACGTGCTGCTCCGCCGGTCGCTCTGGGGCGTGGTCTCGGGATTCGGCTCGGTCCTCGTCGTGACGATCCTGCTTCCGCTTCTGGAGTCGCTCTTCTCGGCCACGACCGACATCACGCTGCTCGAATTGGCCGACCTGAACCGGCCGATCCTGCGCCGCCTCATGCTCGAAGCGCCCGGCACGTACCACCACAGCCTGGTCGTGGGGAGCCTGGCCGAGGCGGGCGCGGCGGCGATCGGCGGCAATCCGCTGCTCGCGCGCGTCAGCGCCTACTATCACGACATCGGCAAGATCGACAAGGCGGAGTACTACGTCGAGAACCAGTCGAGCGCGCGGAACCGCCACGAGAAGCTGTCGCCGACCATGTCCTGCCTCATCATCGAATCGCACGTGCGCGAGGGGGCCGAGATCGCGCGCAAGGAGAAGCTCCCGCGCGCGATCGTGGACGGCATCCAGGAGCACCACGGCACCACGCTCATGAGCTTCTTCTACCAGAAGGCGCTCAACGCGCCGAAGGCGCCCAACGCCGAGCGCGACATCGAGGAGCGCGACTTCCGCTATCCCGGCCCCAAGCCCCGGTCCAAGGAGACCGCGGTGCTCATGCTCGCCGACTCGGTCGAGGCGGCGGCGCGTTCGCTCACCGAGCCCACGCCCAGCCGGATCCGCGGCGTCGTGACCCGGATCCTCGACGCGAGGGTCAAGGACGGCCAGCTCGATGAAAGCCCGATCACGTTCGAAGATCTCGCGAACATCCGCGAGAGCTTCATCCCCATCCTCACCGCGCTCTTCCACGCGCGCGTCCACTACCCGGGCAGTCCGGCCAACGAAGAGCGCCGCCGTCCCGCCGACCTCGGTGTCGTGCACGGAGAGAAGTCCCGGCTTAAGATCGACCACTCTTAGACGGCTGGCGAAGGAGGCCCTGCGCCTCCTGAGGCGCCCACGGGCCTCGGTCTCCATCGTGCTCACCGACGACGCGGCCGTGCGCGCGCTGAATCGCGATTTCCGCGAGGTGGACAAGCCCACCGACGTGCTGTCGTTCCCGCTGGCCGATCCGGCCGCGCTCGAGGATCCCGCCGCCCCGGTCTTTCTGGGTGAGATCTACATCTCGCTCGACACCGCGCGGGCCCAGGCACGCTCCGCTCGCCGGCCGTTCGCGCGCGAGGTGGCGCACCTCACCGTCCACGGCATCCTTCATCTTCTGGGCCACGACCATCACACCGCGCGGGAGCGCCGGCAGATGTGGGCGGAGGAGCGGCGGGTGATGCGGGGATTGTCCGAGCTCGTCGGGACTCTGTAGCCCGCGTCGTGATATCTTCTCAAGCTCATGATCTCCCGCTTGCGCACCCATTTCCTCACCGGGCTCCTCGTGCTCGCGCCCGTCGCGATCACGGGCTACGTCGTCTGGCGCCTCTTCACCTGGGTGGATCACCTGCTCGGGACGACGCTGCGCGGCGGCTACATCCGGCCGGGAGGCGTGCCGGGGCTGGGCTTCCTCACGGTCATCGTGATCATCATGTTCGCGGGCGCGCTCGCGGAGAACTTCGTCGGCCGGCGTCTGGGGAAGCTGGTCGACACGGGGCTCCTCCGGATCCCCCTCCTGCGCGGGCTCTACTCGACGGTCAAGGACATCGGCACCGCGGTCCTGGGCGACCGCAAGATCGCCTTCAACCAGGTCGTGCTCGTGCCGTTCCCGATCCCCGGCGTCTACTCGATCGGACTGATGACCTCGAACGCTCCGGCCTCGCTGTCGGACGCGGCGGGGAAGCCGCTTCGCGGCATCTTCCTTCCGACGCCGCCCAATCCCACCACCGGGCCGCTCCTCTATTACCCGGAAGAGATGGTGATCCCGACGACGATGAGGGTGGATCAGGCGATCAAGATCGTGGTCTCGGCGGGGGCGGTGGTGCCGCTCGACGCGGTGCCCGGCGTCGAGGCTCCCCGTCCCGAGCCGGACGCCCGCGCCACGCTGGAGAAGGGGCGCTAGGATGGCCATCGTCCAGACCGACGCGCTCGTCCTGCGCTCCCACCGCCTCGGCGAGACCAGCCTGATCGTGACGCTGTTCACGCGCGACTTCGGGCTTCTCCGCTGCGTCGCCAAGGGAGCGCGCGGAGCCAAGAGCCGCTTCGGCGCCTCGCTGGAGCCGGGGGTCTCGATCGCCGCGGTCATCTATCGCAAGCTCACGCGCGACCTCCAGCTCCTCTCCAAGGCCGACATCGTCGCGTTCTGGCCCTCCCTCTGGGAGGATCCCGACCGCTTCGCCCGCGCGGGGTCGGTGCTCGAGTTCCTGGAGCGCGCCGCCTACGGCGAGCAGGGGGACCCCGAGCTGATCGACCTCGCCGTCGAGACGCTCGGCGCGATGAGCACGGCGCCGCCCCCCGCCCTGGAGGCGATCCTCCGGGCGTTCGAAGTCCAGGCCTGCCGCCGTCTCGGCTACGCGCCGGAGCTTTCGTCCTGCCTGGAGTGCCGCGCCCCCCTGGGAGAGGGAGGCCTGTTCCATCCCCAGAAGGGCGGCCTTCTCTGCGGCGCCCCCTGCGGGAATGACGGCGGCGCGTTCCGCCTGTCCGAGAAGGCCCGACGCACCCTCCTCGCCCTGGCCGAGCATCCGCTGGCGTCGATGGCGGGCTGGGCCATGGAGCGCTATCCGACCGTGGAGATCGCCCGCGCGATCGAGCGGTTCCTCACCTCGCACCTGGAGCGCTTCGAAGGGCTGCGCGCCCAGCGCGTCGGCGAGGCGCTCGCGCGCTACGCGGAGGGGGCACGGTGACCGAAGGGAAGAAGCCGCAGACGTTCCAGGAGATCCTGCTCCGGCTGGAGCAGTTCTGGTCGGACCAGGGGTGCACCCTCGTCCAGCCGTACGCGGGCGAAGTGGGCGCGGGCACGTTCAATCCCGCGACCTTCTTCCGCGTGCTCGGCCCCGAGCCGTGGAGGGCCGCCTACGTCGAGCCCTCGCGCCGCCCCAAGGACGGCCGCTACGGCGAGAATCCCAACCGGCTCCAGAACTTCTACCAGTACCAGGTCGCGCTGAAGCCGGCGCCCGCCGACGTGCTCGACGTCTATCTCCAGAGCCTGCGCCACATCGGCATCGACCTCGCGAAGCACGACGTGCGCTTCGTCGAGGACGACTGGGAATCGCCCACGCTGGGCGCCTGGGGTCTGGGCTGGGAGGTTTGGCTGGACGGGCAGGAGATCACGCAGTTCACCTACTTCCAGCAGTCGGGCGGCTACGATCTGGAACCGATCACCGCCGAGATCACCTACGGCATCGAGCGGATCGCCTGCTACCTCCAGGGGGTCGAGCGGATCATGGACCTCCAGTGGTCGCGCGAGCACACCTGGAACGACCTCTTCCTCCAGGGGGAGATCGAGTGGTGCCGGTTCAACTTCGAGAAGTCGGATCCGGCGCTCCTCTTCGAGCTGTTCGAGAAGTTCGAGCGGGAGGCGATGCGGCTCTTGAACGAGGGGCTGGTCCTGCCGGGCTACGACTACGTCGTGAAGTGCTCCCACGCGTTCAACCTGCTCGAGGCCCGCGGCGCGATCAGCGTGACCGAGCGCGTCGGAACGATCGCGCGGGTCCGGAAGATGGCCCGCGCGGCGGCCGGCGCCTATCTCAAGCAGCGCGAGGAGCTGGGCTATCCGCTCCTGCGCGGCCAGGGCGCCGCGGCGCCCGGCGAGCCTTCCGAGGGCGCCCCGGCCGGCCCGAAGAAGAAACCGCTCGCGAAGGCCGCCCGTGGCTGAGCCCAAGAAGGAATCGCTCCTCCTGGAGATCGGCTGCGAGGAGCTGCCCGCGTCGTTCGTCGCTCCCGCGCTGGAGGAGCTTCGCGCGCTGGCCGAAGCCGGGCTTCGCGAGGCGCGGCTCGGCTTCGCCGGCGCCCGCACGTACGGAACGCCGCGCCGCCTCGCGCTCATCGTGGACGAGGTGGCCCCGCGCCAGGAGGACCGCACGCTGGAGGTCTACGGACCGCCGGCCGCGGTGGCCTTCGATGCGAGCGGCAAGCCGACCCCCGCCGCGCAGGGATTCGCCAGGCGCGTGGGGAAGCCGGTCGAGTCGCTCGAGCGGCGTCCCGGTCCCAAGGGAGAGGTCCTCTACGCCAGCGTGCCCGAGCCCGGCCGCGCGTCGGCGGAGGTCCTTCCCGAGCTTCTGAGCGGCTGGATTCACGGCCTCCATTTCCCGAAGACGATGCACTGGAGCGGCACGGACCGTTTCGCCCGTCCGGTGCGGTGGCTGGTGGCGCTCCTGGGCGGGGAGGTGCTGCCGGTCGAGGTGTTCGGCGTTCGCGCCGGCCGCCGCACGCAGGGGCATCGGATCCATGCGGCCGGATGGGCCGACGTGCCACGCCCGGACGACTACGTCGGCACGCTGCGGGAGCGTGTGGTCATGGTCGTTCCGGACGAGCGCCGCGCGGCCATCGCCGAGGGGCTGACCCGCTCCAGCGGCGGCATCGGCGGGGCGCCCGTTCCCGATCCCGAGCTCCTGGAGGAGGTCGTCCAGCTGGTCGAGTGGCCCGAGCCGGTGGTGGGCTCGTTCGATCCGGTCTATCTCGAGCTTCCGCGCCCGGTCGTCGTGACCGCGATGCGCGCGCACCAGCGCTACTTCGCGGTCGAAGGCAAGGACGGCGCGCTCCTTCCGAACTTCGTCATGATCCGGAGCGGCCGCGGCGAGGGGCACGACGAGATCCGCCGCGGAACCCAGGCGGTGCTTCGCGCCCGTCTCGAGGACGCCCGGTTCTACTGGCGCAACGACATGAAGGAAAGCCTCGACGCCAAGGTCGCCGCCCTGAAGGGAATCGTGTGGCACGAGAAGCTGGGCACGATCCACGACCGGACGCTCCGCATCGTCCAGACGGCGGAGGACCTGGCGCGGGCCCTCGCGCCGTCGGCCCGCGGCACCGCCTCGCGCGCGGCCTTCCTCTCCAAGGCCGACCTGGCCTCGGAGATGGTCCGCTCGGGGAAGGAGTTCGCGACGCTGCAGGGAATCATCGGGGCCGAGTACGCCGCGGCCTCCGGCGAGCCCCGGGAGGTGGTCGAGGCGATCCGGGAGCACTACCTCCCGCAGGGCCCGTCCGACCCCCTTCCCTCGACGATCGCCGGCATGCTGGTCAGCCTGGCCGACCGCCTCGAGGCGGTGGTCGGCGGCTTCCGGGCCGGGCTCGAGGTGACGGGATCTCAGGATCCCTACGGACTTCGCCGGGCCGGGAACGCGATCGTTCGGATCCTCCTGGAGAAGAACCTCCGCCTCGACGTGCTGGCTGCCGCTTCCCGGACGGACGCCCTTTTCGCGCAGGCGGGGCTGGGGACGGAGCGGGCGGCGGATTTTCGCGCATTCTGGTCACTGCGGGTCGAGTCGGCCCTTGAAGAGGCTGGAATCACGCACGATACGGCCGTGGCCACCCTCGCGGTTCGGCCGGGGGACCCCCTCGACGTGCTGGCGCGGGCCAGGGCCGTGGACGCGGTGCGGCAGAGTCCCGATTTCGAGGGTCTCCTGACCGGCTACCGGCGCGCCGCCAATCTGGTGCGGTCGGCGAACCCCGAGGACGTGCCCGTCCAGGACCGTCCGATGGCCGAGCGGGCCGAGAACTTCGGCGATAAGGTCGAGGCAGATCTGCACTTGGAAACCAAGATGGCCCGGCAGGCGATGGAAACCTACCTTCAGGCGGACAACCCCGACTACGGGGCGGCCCTGAAACACCTCCTGGGGCTGCGGCCCGCCATCGACGCCTTTTTCGAGGGTGTCATGGTGATGGTCGATGATGCTACAATCCGCAGGCGCCGGCTGGGGCTGCTTGACGCCGTGCGCCAAACCTTCCTCAGAATCGCCGATTTCTCGGCCCTCCCATCCGCTCCAGGTCAAAAATCCGTTTGACTTTGCCGGGTTTTTGACCTATACTGGGTCGGTAAAGGAGGCAAAATAACTTGCCTTCTAACAGCCGCAACCGCTAGAACCGATTGATTTTACACCAGATGCGCGACAACGCGTGGGCTACGGGTGCGGCTCATTGCGTTTAATGGACTGAAAAATAAGAAGATACAGCAATACGCAGGCAGCTCGAAGGGGGTGAGAGGGCTAAGCGGAAACTTCTCTACTATCAGATTATTTTACAACTACTTACCACTAAAAAAACGAGAGAAAGGAGGTCGGTCGAAGCCGCGAACAGGGTCGCCCAAGATGCTCGAGCACTGTCCCAGCGAGCGGGCGGAACCCTCTTGCAGCGCTCCAAGCTCAACCGGATGTACCAGACCCGTGTCAAATCGGTTCCAGAGTTAGTCCTCCCGAACTAGGACTTCGAGTCAGGAAACGCTAAGGAGGATGTCAAAATGCGGAAAACCCTAATTGCCATGCTGGGGCTTGCGGCTCTTGCGGTGTGGGCATTGCCCGTACTTGCAGGGGTTGCGAGCGACCCGCCCAAGGCTCAGCAGTGGGTGCCCCTCGATGGGCGCGCCGGAGCCATTGGAGCATTGGCTAAGAGTGGGAACTACACGGCGACGCTCAGCGGAACGGTCGTGAAGCAGGCGTCGGCGACCACCACGTGGTTCCTCTACCCGGGCGCCTGCCAGGACCGGGCCGGTGGAACGTGGGCGCCGAAGACGGCGATTCAGGCCGACAGCCTCGATACGTACACGAACGGAACGCAGGGCGGCTACACGGCCGTCGACCTGTCCCTCAAG
>DASQJL010000004.1 GCA_035631035.1 Candidatus Binatia bacterium
GGAGCTCTCCCCGAACCGCATCGGGGGCCGCCACGTGCTGGGCATCGTCCTGGCCGAGATGGGGCGGTTTGACGAGGCGTTGATGGAGGCCCAGGGGGAGCGCGCGGAATGGGCGCGGCTGACGGGACTCGCCTACGTGCATCAGCTGGCCGGCCGGAAGGCGGAGTCGGACGAGGCGCTCCGGCAGCTCGAGGAGCGGCATGCCGTGGACTCGCCCTATCAGATTGCCGCGGTCCACGCGGCTCAGAACGATGCCGACGGCACCTTCGCCTGGCTGGAGCGAGCGTATCAGGAGCGGGATTCCGGCATGGCCCAGGCCGGGAGCGAGCCGGTCTTCCGTCCCTTCCACGGCGACCCTCGCTGGGCGGCGCTGATGAAGAAGCTCGACCTCGACGGATAAGACTCAGCTCTGCGGCGGAGGCGGCGGCGCGAACAGCGCCGCGAGGGCCGGCACCGAGGTCACGGGCGCCCAGGCGCTCATCCCCGCCGTCCACGCATAGCTCTGCGGGGTGACCTGCCCCGAGGCCACCGACGCGCGGATCTGCTCGAGCGTGAAGGGACCCGAGGCATGGCCGGCCGTCGCGACGTGCCAGAGGGCGTCGGCCAGCGGCACGGGGGGGATGACCGAGGCATTCGCGCTCCGCGGCGCCGCGGCAGCGTAGGAGAGGCCCAGGCCCAGCCCCACGCCCGCTCCGGCCAGCCCGCCCGCGGGATTGGCGGCCGCGAGCGGCGTCGCCGCCCCCACCTGGTAGCGCTGATACCGCTCCACGTCGCCGATCACCTCCATGCCCGACCGCGCGTCCATGGCCTGCTCCACCGCTTCCGGTACGGAAACGTTCACGATGTAGAGCTGCGGAACGTCCAGACCGTACTCGACGCCGATCTTCGCGAGGACCCGCTTCCTGAGCTCCTCCGAAAGACGGAGGTAGCTCGCCGAGAGGTCCGCGATCGCGATCTGCGTCGTCGCGATCAAATCGGCGAACGCGGTCGCGATGATGGAGCGCAGGAGCACGTCGATCTCGTCGGCCTGGAACGACCCGTCGGTGCCGACCAGCTCGGCGAGAAGCGCCTCGGGCTTGGCCGCGCGAAGCGTGTAGGTGCCGAACGCCCGGACGCGAAGCGGCCCGAGCGAAGGATCGCGCAGGATCACCGGGTTCGGCGTCCCCCACTTGAGCTCCGTGATCTGGCGCGTGGCGACGAAGTAGACCTCCGCCTTGAAGGGGCTGTCGAACCCATGCTTCCAGCCGCGCAGCGTGCTCAGGAGCGGCAGGTTCTTCGTCGTGAGCTCGTAGGTGCCCGGGCCGAACACGTCGGCGACCCGCCCCTGCTCGACCACGACGGCCGACTGGCCGGGGCGCACGATCAGGCGGGCGCCGTTCTTGATCTGGTTGTGGTATCGCGGGAATCTCCAGACGACGGTGTTCCGTGAGTCGTCGACCCATTCGACGATGTCGACCAGCTCGCCCCGCAGCTTCTCCACGATACCCATGCGTTCCTCCTCGTTCGTGGCCGCCCGCGCACGCACGGCGCCCGTCGCGTTACAGGCGCTGACGCAGCAGCAGCGTGAACAGATCTCCCAGATTCATCGGGCGCTCCCGGCGCTCGTCCGCCGCCCGCTCCTTGGCGAGAATCGTCTCCGCCGCGGCGACGGCGGCGACCCGCCTGGGATCGGCCGCCAGCGACGCGTCCCCCTGCGCCGCATCGGCGCCGCGGAGCCCTCCCTCGATCACGAACGCGGCGATGTCCTCCAGCTCATGGGCATCGAGCCAGGTGCCGTGGCTGGCGCACCAGTCCACGACCACGCCGGAGCGTCGCCCGAAATTCCGCCGCTGCATCATCACGCCGCACTCCGGACACTTTCGATAGGTGAACTCGGGCTGCCACGTCGAGCGCCGCTCGTGGTGCGCCGGCGCGGAGACGCCGTCCTGGAGCAGCCGCTCGCGGATGCGGTCGATCAGCCGGTCGATCACGTCGCCCGGCGTCCAGAAGCCCAGGCAGGAGGGGCACTCCTCCACCCAGATCCCGCCGAGGTTTCGAGGGGCGAGCGTCGCGGCCGTGCAGACCGGACACGAAAGCGCCCCGGCGGCGGCCCGCACCGGCTGCGGGAGAAACGCCACCCCGCAGGCGACGCAGTAGCGCGCCGACTCCGGGTTCTGCGCGTAGCACTCGGGGCAGACCGGACCCGAGGCCGCCGGCCGCCGGACGACTTCGGCGCCGCAGTAGGAGCAGGTCCGCTCGTTCGCTCCGACCAGGGCGCCGCACGCGGCACAGCGCGCGACCGCGGCATCCTTGGCCCGCGGCGGCTCCGACGGGAACGTCGCGCCGCAGCGGCATTGGATCGTCGGACCCGCCGCGAGGCCGGCGTCGTACTGGGCATGGCACTGGGGACAGGCGACGAGCTTCAAGGCACGCGCTCCGGGCTTGCGTCGGCGAAGGGTCCCGGAAAGGATCGGCCGCGGCGGGCGGAAACTTGAGGCTAGGGGGCGGCGGCGGGGGCCGTCGGGGCGGCGGCGATCCCCAGCTTCTTCAGGTAGGCCGGAGCGAGGGTCGCGCCGAGCTGCTCCGCCTGGCGCGCGTCGCGGATCGCGGCCTCGCGGTCCCCCAGGCCCTCGTAGGCAAAGCTCCGGTTCAGGTAGTAGCCGGGAATGCGCGGGTCGCCGTACGGCGCGCGCCGGATCGCCTCCTCGTGCGCCGTCACGGCATCGCGGTAATCGTGCAGCTTCTGCTGGTACTGGCCGATCGCGTCCCAGAGCGCGTGGTTCTCCGGGTTCCCCGGATCCAGCTCCAGCGCCCGGCGCGTGTCGGCGATCGCCTTGTCGAACTGCCCCGCCATGTAGTAGCCCACCGCCCGGTTCTCGTAGGGATCGCGGAACTGGGGATCGGATGCGATGGCGCGCGAGAAGTCGGCGATCGCTCCCGGGAGATCTCCACGCTGTCCCTTGATGGCGCCGCGGTTGTTCAGCGCTCCCGCCAGGTCCGGTTTGAGCTGGAGCGCGCGATCCAGATAGAGGTACGCCGAATCCGCCCGGCCCAGGTCGAAGAGGAGCGTCCCCTTGTTGGCCAGAGCGAACGCCGCCCGCGGGTTCAGTTTCAGGGCTTCGTCGTAATCGGCCAGCGCGGCGGCCGGGTCGCCCACCGTGTGGTGGTAGTAGGTCCCGCGCAGGAAGTACGCGTCGTAGATCCGGTTCGGGTAGTTGCGGATGGTGTCGGTCCAGAGCGTGGAGGAATCCTTCCAGACGCCGCACCGCTTCCAGGTCTGGACGAGACAGACGGGCACGAGCAGCAGCAGCAGGCCCGCCGTGAAGGTCTTCACGGAGGAGCCCGAAGCCCAGGGCCGGGGGCCCGTGTCCATCCAGTGGGAGAGCGCGAAGAAGAGCCCGACGTAGGGGAGGTAGGTGTAGCGATCCGCCATCAGCGCGTGGCCGACGGTGACGAACTGGAGCACGAGGGCGATGTTCACCAGGAAGAACGCGAGACCGAACAGGACGGCCCGATCGCGGCGGAACCCGTAGACCACAGCCGGCAGAAGGACGACGAGCGCGACCAACGCGACGTAGAACTCCGGGCCCACCCGTCCCCCGACCGGATAGGGATAGATGGCCGAGAGCCCGAGGGGCACGAGGAGCTTCACCACGTACGACACGGTCCCGTAGGCCGCAAACAGCACTCTCGAGAAGAGAGGAAACACGGGCACGTCCACGATGGCGCCGACGGCTTTCTGCGCCTTCAGGGTGAGGAGGCCCGCGACGATCGCCAGGACGAAGAAAGGAGCCTTCTCGAGGACCGAGGCGCTGTCCCAGCGGCGGCCGCGGTAGGCGTCGACCAGCAGCAGCGCCACCGGGAACGTGACGGCGGCCGGCTTCGACGCGAGCGACAGCAGGCATGCGGCGAGCGCTCCCGCGAGCCACATCCCCCGCTTGGAGTCCCGGTATTCGAGATACGCGATCAGGCCGGCGAGGTAGAAGAAGACGAAGAGCACGTCCTTGCGCTCCGCGATCCACGCGACCGATTCGACATGCATCGGATGAATCCCGAAGAAGAGGCCCGTCACGACCGGAGCCCAAAGCCCTCCCGCCAGCTTCCGGATGAACAGGAAGACCAGGGCGGTGTTCGCCAGGTGGAGGAGAAGGTTGAGCCAGTGATACGACGCCGGGTGCAGCCCCGAGAGGCGGTAGTTCAGCGCGAGCGAGAGAACGGTCAGCGGGTGGTAGTTCCCTTCCAGGGGTCGAACCACGATGTCGTGCAGGGAGGGATGCGCGAGCGTGAGGTTCTCGGTGACGTACTTGGCGTCGTCCCAGTTCGTGAAGCCATTGTCGAGACTGGGGAGATAGACGGCGAACGTGAGCGCCAGGATGCCGGCGAGCCAGGCCCACCAGGGCCCGTACCGCGCGTCCGTCGGCGCCGCCGCGGGCCTCCGCCGTGACGGAGGCGAGCTCTTGGGCTTCTTCGAGACCGGACTCATGGAAGTCACCGATGATACGACTGCGGGAGCATCAGAGGAACCCCGCGATACCCGATCGGCTGCCTCTTTGTCAGGACCCTGACAGCGTGGCAGCCCGCCGGGCCGTCCTCGGCCGCGGCTCCCGGCCATGCGTGGGCCAAGCGATTGCCGGACATCGATCTTGCCTGCCACACAAGCCGTCTCGGCGGGGCATGCCTCCTGCTGTCCTCTCCCTTGTTCTCTTGCGTCTCTCGATTGGTTCTCGCTCGGGAGGAGCGCGACCCTGCCTTCGAGGGGCTCCGCTCCAGGGGGTAGCGTTCATGAAATGGCCAGGTCGACCCCGCTGGATGCGGGGAGGCATCCTCGTCTCGTTCGCGGCATTCCTGCTCCTGCCGGGGGCCGCCGCGGCCCGGCCCGCGATCCGATCCGCTTTCTTCGCCGCCTATCCCGCCGCCCTGGGCTCGCGCCTGGACAACCTGCCCAGCATCTCGGGCCACTGCGGCGTCTGCCACTATCAGTTCACGGGTGCGGGCCCGCGGAACCGGTATGGCCAGTGGGTCGAGGCGGCGCTCCCCAGCTACCCGAATACCTCGGACGGCAAGCGTCTCGCGATCCTGAGCATTCAGAACAACGACTCCGACGCGGACGGCTACACGAATCTCGCGGAGATCACCGACCTTGTCACCTACGTGAACACCCCGACGTTCCCGGGGCTCGTTCCCGCGAACGTGGACAGCGTGAGCGCCGTGAACAAGAGCGATCTCCTCGCCTACCTGGTCCCGGCGACGGGCTCCGATACGACGCCGCCCACGATCACGGTGCTGGCGCCGAACGGCGGAGAGTCGTGGACCGGCGAAGCGGCGAGGACGATCACCTGGAGCGCGAGCGACAACGTGGGCGTGGCGACCGTGGACCTGTTCTATCGGGACGCGGATCTCGCTCCCTGGGAGGCGATCGCGCTCAATTTGCCCAACACGGGGAGCTATTCCTGGTTCGTCCTGAACACACCGGCGACCGGCGCGCGCGTTCGAGCGTTGGCGCACGACGCGGCCGGGAACACGGGCTCCGACATGACCGACGGGTTCTTCACCATCGTTCGCATGCCGGGCGGGACCGCGCCGACGACATTGCGCGACTTCAAGCAGCCGGGATCCCAACCCCTGGAGGGGGGCCAGTACGTGGACCACACCGCGTGCACGACCTGCCACGGCGGCTACAACATCGCCGTGGAGCCCGGCTACAACTGGCAGGGAACCATGATGGCCCAGGCCGGCCGCGATCCGCTCTTCTTCGCCTGTCTCGCGGTCGCCAATCAGGACGCGCCTTCCGCCGGGGATCTCTGCCTGCGCTGCCATAACTCGTTCGGGTGGCTCGGGGGGAAGAGCACGCCCACGAGCGGGGTGCAGATGACCACGGCGCTCGACCGGGATGGCGTCTCGTGCGACTTCTGCCATCGTGGGGTGGATCCGATCTACAAGGCCGGCGTGAGCCCGGTGGAGGATCAGGCGATCCTGGCCGCCATGATCCCTTCCCACGTGCCCACCGCCTACGCCAACGGACAGTACGTCGTCGATCCGGTCTCGCAGAAGCGGGGCCCCTTCGCCGACGCGGCGTCGCCGCACACGTTCCTCGCCTCAGCGGTGCACACGAAGAGCGACTTCTGCGGGACCTGCCACGACGTTTCGAATCCGGTCTTCAGCCGCGTCTCCGGCGCGGACTACGCCCCCGGTCCGCTGGACCAGGCGGCGGGGCCGGTCACGTCCGATGCGTTCATGCCCCTCGAGCGCACGTACAGCGAGTGGAAGAACAGCGCGTTTACGGCCGGTGTCTACGCGCCCGACTTCGCCGGCAACAAGCCGAGCGGCATCGTGTCCACCTGCCAGGATTGCCACATGCGAGCCGTGGCCGGAAACGGGTGCAACGATCCCCTGGCTCCGCTCCGGGCCGACCTTCCGCTGCATGACATGACCGGCGGCAACGCGTGGCTGCCTTCGATCATCGCCGGGCTCAACCCGCTGGAGGTGAGCGCCGCCTCCGCAACCGCGGCGTCGTCACGCTCGGTGTCGATGCTTCAAAAGGCGGCGGCCATGGATCTCACGTACGCGGTCGCCGGCGACAGCTTCCAGGCCGTGGTCACGGTGACCAACCGTACGGGGCACAAGCTCCCCACCGGCTATCCCGAGGGGCGCCGGATGTGGCTGCATGTCGTCGCCCGAGACGGAGCGGGCGCGATCGTCTACGAATCGGGGAAGTACGACCCCGCCACCGGCATTCTGACCCACGGTCCCGAAGCGGCGGTCTACGAGGCCGAGCTGGGTATCTCGCCGGCGCTCGCCGCGGCGCTCGGCACGCCGCACGGTCCGTCGTTCCACTTCGCGCTCAACGACTCGCTCTACAAGGACAACCGGATTCCGCCCCAGGGGTTCACCAACGCGGCGTTCGCGGCGTTCGGGGGAGCGCCGGTGGATCCCGACCGCCCCGCGCTCCTTCCCCGCTACGCGGACGGGC
This sequence comes from Candidatus Binatia bacterium, assembly GCA_035631035.1. Classification (NCBI taxonomy): domain Bacteria; phylum Candidatus Binatota; class Binatia (SeqCode); species Binatia bacterium. Next base: position 6,950 of record DASQJL010000004.1, read on the forward strand.
AGAACGCGGACACCCAGAAGTTCGGACTGCCGAGCACCGCGCATTCGGTGTTCGTGGAGCTTCTCTACCAGACGACCTCCAAGGAGTACGTCGAGTTCCTGCGCGATCAGAACACGACGAACACGGCGGGACAGACGATGTACAGCGTGTGGACGGGAAACGGCCGGTCGTGGCCGGTGGTGATGCAGACCGATTCGGTGGGACTCAACGTCACCGGAGTTCCGGAGCAACCTTCCGTGGTCGCGGCTCCCGCGCTTCGCATCCTTCGTAACCCCTTCGCATCGACGCTCGAGCTGCGCGTGGATCTCGCACAGCCGACGCCGGTACGGCTCGACGTCTTCAACGTCCAGGGCCGCAGGGTCCGGACCGTCGAGTGGGGCGTTCTCGCCGCCGGCACGCATCCGCTGTCGTGGGACGGGCGCCTGGAGCGCGGCACGAGCGCGGGCACCGGCATCTACTGGATCTCGGTGCGGGCGGGCGAGCACAAGCTCGTGCGACAGGTGGTTCGCGTGAAGTAAGCGCCTCCCGGCGTGGCCGGAAGACCCCGGGAGCTCTGGCTTCCGGGGTCAGGCCCGCGGGCGCGCGAACAGCAGCCCGTCCAGGAGCATTCCCGCAAAGAACGCGATCGCGTGCCCGATGTCGCCGAACCGCTCGGGGTAGATCACGAGCTTGGCCACGAGCGCGAGCGTGACGACGCCGATCCATCGGAGCCGCGCGGGCCGCTCCAGCCGCCGCATCCAGCCCCCCAGGCACCCGAACCCGCCGAACGACGCACCGACGTCGCCCGCCGGAGCCCAGTCCGAGAGGCGGGTCATGCCGGCGAAGTGCATCGGATAGACGAGCAGCGCGGTGGTCGCCAGCAGCGTCACCACGTGGGCGAGGGCGAACAGGAGCGCGGCCCGGCCCGTGCCGAAGCGCGTTTCATACACGCCCGCCGACAGGGCGAGGAAGACGAGGATCCCCACCAGCATCGGTGGATTGCGCACCAGGAACACCCCGGTGATCAGCGTCGGCCAGCGGGCCAGGTCGATCTGGAAGGGATCGAACCCCCACGCCTGCGCGGCGAAGGGCACCAGTTGCCCCCGGGCCGAGCCGTTGAACAGGGCGATCACGAGGACGGCGAGATCGAGGAATGCGGTCAACGGGGCGCGGAGGACCGGCTCGAACCAGCGCCGCGCGGTCAAGGGCCGACCCGGAACGAGCCGTTCGTCCTCACGGCGTTTCCCGCGTGGTCGGCCGCCACGAGAAGCACGCGGTGCGTGCCGCGGCGGGGCGGATGCGCCGGCCGCCACCGCAGGCGCCCCGCTTCGGGATCCCATTCCGTCGGCACGCGCGCGCCATCCACTTCGAACCACGAGGCGCGTGCGTCGACCCCGCTTCCCTCCTCCGTGACGGCGGCCTCGAGGGCCCAGCGGCTGTAGGGTTTCGTCGCGGCGCGCGAGGGGGGGCGGCCCAGGACAATGCGCGGGGAGGTGGTGTCGCGGAAGAGCGCGAACGTTCCGAGGCGGCGCGTCTCGGCCGTGACGGCGCGCCGCACGCTGTCGCGCTGCGCTCCGACCCAGGACCAGCCGTCCCCATCGAGCCGGCAGACGCCGACGCGATCGAGCCGCGCTCCGGCGGGCGCCGCGAGGGTCACGCGCGCGGGGCGGCGGAGCGGCATCGTGGAGGGCTCCACGCGCCAGGCGCCCGAAAGCCGCTCCAGTCCGCGTGCCGAAGGCCCCGCGCCGCCGCGGACCGCGAACAGGAACCCCTCTTCGAAAAGAGCGCCGGCCGGAACGAGGAGCCGATTTCCGTCCAGGGACAGCTCGAGCGAGTCCGCGGCATCGAGGCCCGCGCCGGTGACCATGCCGCCGGAGTCGGGATGCGGACCGCTGGAGGCACGCATCGCGAGCGGAACGCGAACGGCGCGGCCCAGCCTGAGGCCGGGATATGGAAAGGTCGCGCACCAGAGATCTCCGGCTCGCGTGGCCCTTTGACCGGTCGCGCCGATCTGCAGGTCAACACCCTGCGGCGCGAGGCCGGCGGGCAGGCTCCAGCGAACGCGCCCTCCGGGAAGCGATGCGAAGTCTCCCGGAGCCTCGGCCCACGAGGAGTCTCCCTTCCAGAACGCGGGCCTCGCCGGCGGGGGCGCCGCACCCGGGCGAAGAACGATCGCGCGGCGCACCTCGTTGCCGCCCAGGTCCCGCGCCCAGACCGCGAGCGTTTCGGGAGGGTCGCCGGGCCGGAGACGGAGCGTCCCCGCCTCTTCGGTGAGCGGAGCGTCCGAGCGCAGGAATCGCGGGCGGTAACCGGCGGGAGCCCAGAGCACGAGGCCCTTCCCGCCGGTCACGCGTCCGGCGTCGTGGAGGTAGTCCCCTTCCGGCATGTCGGTGGCCCAGCTGACGCTGTCGAACCGGCACTCGGTGGTCCGGCCGCGCCACGTGATCCCCGTCGACCACGGCGCCATGCGGTCCACGCCGCTCCAGATGCCGTCGCGCGCATCCACGATCACGCGGAGCCGACCGATCGCGCGCAACGTGTCGGCCTGCGCCGCCAGGGGAATCGTGATTGGACCGGAAACGCCCCGGACGGCCGAGGAGTCGTCGAGCGGCTCGAGCGTGATGCGCGGGATCGCCGGCGGATTTCGATCGGCCACGACCAGGCCGGCGCGCTGGGGATGGTAGGCGACGTCGCCGCGACGGATCTCGAAATGGAGGTGCGGCCCGCCGGCGCCGCTCTCACCCGACCAGGCGACGACGTCCCCCGCTCGCACGCGGATCTCGTTGGGCTTGGGCCAGAGATCCTGCTCGTACTGGCCATCGCCCGCCTGCGCTTTTCGAACGTAGGCATCGATCGCCGGCGCGTAGGCGTCGAGATGGCCGAGCTGAAAGGTGCGGCCGTCGGCGGCGCGCAGGTACACGGACCGGCCGTAGCCGATCCCGGAGCAGCGCACGCGCTCCACCCAGCCGGTCTCGGGGGCGCGCACCGGTTTCCCGACGCGCCGGTTGGTCGAGAGGTCGAAGCCCGCGTGGAAGTGGCCGATCCGGTATTCGCCGAATCCTCCGCTGACGACGAGCGGCGGCGCGAGCGGGGCGCGCGTCAGGGGCGGATCCAGCGGCGGCGGCGCGACGAACACCACCGGCTGGCCGGAAGCGACGGCGACACTCGCAAGCGCGAGCATGACGCCGAGAACCACGGGCAGCGGCTTCATCCCCGCATCCTACTCGAGCCCCGCCCGGTGCGTCTCCGGCGCGAACCAGGTGGCCAGGAGCGTGATGGCGCAGCAGGCGACGAGGTAGGTCGCCACCGCGCCGGGACCGTGGCGGCTCAGGAGGAGCGTGGCCACCAGGGGCGCCAGCCCGCCCGAGAAGACCGAGGTGAACTGGTAGACCAGCGAGCTGCCGCTGTAGCGCACCGAGGTCGGGAAGAGCTCCGAGAAATAGGCCGCCATCGGGCCGTACATCATGTCGTGCCCCACCATCGCGATCACGATGGCGGCCGCGACGAACCCAGGCCCTCTCCCGAACAGCCAGAAGAAGGGAAACGCGGTCAGGAGCGAGAGCAAAGCACCCGCGAGGTACAAGGGCCGCCGCCCCACGCGGTCCGAGAGATGCGACCAGAACGGAATCGCGAACAGTCCCACGACGGCCGACAGCGCCACGCCGCCGAGCACGGCGCTCCGCGGATAGCCGAGCGTCTTCTCGCCGTAGCTCAGCACGAACACCGTATAGATGTAGAAGAGCACGTTCTGCGCGAAACGCATTCCCGCTCCGATCACCACCTCGCGCGGATGACGGCGCAGCACGTCCAGCAGGGGCGCGCGCGACTCGCGGCCGGTATCGCGGACCGCCGCGAACGCGGGCGACTCGAGCACGCGGAGCCGCACGAAGAGGCCGATCCCGACGAGCACGACCGAGAGGAGGAAGGGCACGCGCCATCCCCAGTCGAGGAACGCGCGCTCGGGAAGGCTGGCCGAGAGCGCGGTGACGAGTCCGGTCGAGAGCAAAAGCCCGGCCGGGACGCCCATCTGGGGCCAGGATCCGTGGAAGCCGCGCCGCTCGGAGCCCGAATGCTCCACCGCCAGCAGCACCGCTCCTCCCCACTCGCCGCCGACGCCGAAACCCTGAAGGAATCGAAGCACGACCAGGATCGAGGGCGCCCAGATGCCGATCCGGTCGTAACCCGGGAGGAGCCCGATCAGCGCCGAGGCGACGCCCATGATCACGAGCGACCAGACCAGCATCGTCTTGCGACCGATCCGGTCGCCGTAGTGGCCGAAGACCGCGCCGCCGAGCGGTCGCGCGACGAATCCCACGGCGAAGGTCCCGTAGGCGCTCAGGGTTCCCGCGAGCGGATCGAGCCTGGGAAAGAAGAGCCGGTTGAAGACCAGCGCCGCCGCGGTGCCGTAGAGGAAGAAGTCGTACCACTCGATCGTGGTGCCGACGAACGAGGCGAAGACGACTCGTCGAAGCTGACCCGGCGTCGTCATGGCGGGTCTCTAGAGCTTCATCTTCGTCGCGCGCCCCTTGGCCGTTCCGCCGCCCTCGGCGGGTTTTCCGGCACGATCGAGCGCCTGGTACTGGATCGTCGACGTATAGGAGCCGCCGTCGGACGAGACCCGGATCCTCTCGGTCAGCACCCCGCGGCCGGAGGGCATCCATCCCGCGCCGCTCTTGAAGGCGTCGGGCGCGGACGGCGTCGTCGCGTAGAACTCATACCGCGCTTCGAATTCGTTCGGGCGAACGGTGCGCCACACGCCATAGGCGGGCGGCACCGGGGGTGCCGCGTCGTAGTTCGAGGACTCGGTCAGCGTGCCGTCCTCGTGGAACACGTACATGAATTCGAGGTCCTTGATCGGGGCGAAGGCCCCCGCGTCGAACTGCACCGAGGAGCGCCAGGCGCCGACGAGCGCGGCTCTCGAACCCCCGCCCGGGCCGCACCCCGCCAGACCGACAGCAACGAGCAATCCCCATCCCCAAGCCGATCCTCGCTTCATCTCGAGCCTCCGACGTGCGCGTCCCATGCACCGGCCACCCTTACCCCGGAATCCCTTGCTCCTCACGGTGGATCGGTCCAGAATACATGCATAGCCTCAACTGTGCTTCCGGGCCACCCTCGACGGTGGTCAAGCCCTCCTCGAACCGGTCCCAACACGGCATCTCTCGAGAACCAGGCCTCAGGGCCCTACGGCTCGAACGAGCCATCGTGCGCACGCACAGACCGGGAAGGAACGATATGAATCACAAGATGACCGATCTGAAAGGCATCGATCAGGACCTCGTCGCCAAGCTGAAGGCTGCGGGCGTCGAAACCACGAGCGACTTGATGAAGGTCTGGCACGACCCGGATCAGCGCGCCAAGCTCGCGACGACCTCGGGTCTCAACGACGAGCAGTTCAAGCGGATGGTCTCCCTGGCGCGGATGGCGCGCATGCCGGGCGTGGGACCGAAGTACGCCGAGCTCCTCGTCACCTCGGGCGTCATCGGCCGGAAGAGCCTCTCCAAGCACACCCCCGAGGGGCTGGTGAAGCATCTCGCGGAGGTGAGCGCGTCGCGGAAGCTGACCGGACCGGTGCCCTCGCTGACCGAGGTCGGCGCGTGGTTCGCCGACCTGAAGCCGCTCGTCGGACCTCCGGACTGATCCGCGCTCCCCGAGCGCGCTCGGCCGCGAAATCGGCCCCGGCGATATCGACCGCCGGGGCTTTTCCCTGGGCGGGAGGAGCCCTGATTCCAGGGTAGCCCCGCCTCCCTCCCGCTGCTATCGTGACGGCGCTTGAAACCCAGAGAGCTGACGATACGCGGCCTCGTCCTGGGCGCGCTCATCACCACGGTCTTCACGGCCGCGAACGTCTATCTCGGCCTGAAGGTCGGGCTCACCTTCGCTTCGTCGATCCCCGCGGCCGTCATCTCGATGGCCATTCTCAGCGCCGTCAAGGACTCGTCCATCCTCGAGAACAACATCGTGCAGACCGTCGCCTCCGCGGCCGGCACGCTCTCGGCGATCATCTTCGTCCTGCCCGGCCTGGTGATCGTGGGCTGGTGGACGGGGTTCCCGTTCTGGCAGTCGTTCCTGATCTGCGTGAGCGGCGGCATCCTCGGCGTGCTGTTCACGATTCCGCTCCGTCGCGCGCTGGTGACCACGTCCGACCTGCCCTATCCCGAGGGAGTCGCGGCGGCCGAGGTGCTGCGCGTGGGTTCCGGCACGCGCGGCGAGACGAAGGACGACACCGGCGAAGCGCGCCAGGGGCTCGTCGCCGTCATCCTCGGCTCCGTCGCCTCGGCGGGGCTCGCCATCGTGACGGCGACCCGCATCGCCGCGGCGGAGGTGACCGGCTTCTTCCGGATCGGCGCGCGAGCCTCGAGCGGCTACGACGTTGCGTGGTCGCTCGCGCTGCTCGGCGCCGGGCATCTGGTCGGACTGTCGGTGGGGATGGCCATGCTGACCGGCCTCATCATCGCCTGGGGCATCGCGGTTCCGATCCTGACCTCCATGCAGCCCGCCGCGGCGGGGATCGGGCTCGACGCGCACACGCTCACGATCTGGCGCACGCAGGTGCGCTTCATCGGCGCGGGCTCCATCGCGGTGGCCGCCATCTACACGCTGGCCACGCTCGCGAAGCCGGTCATCGGCGGACTCGTCGGCACGCTCGCCGCTTCCCGGGCCAAAGCCTCCGCGGACGAGCGGGATCGCGACCTCTCCCCCGGCTGGATCGTCGCGCTCACGGCCGTGTGCCTCGCCATCGCCGGCTGGCTCGCCTTCACGTTCGCCAAGTCGACCGCACTGGCGCCGAGCGCGGTGCCGCTGACCGTGATCGCGGTGCCCTTCGTGCTGCTCGGCGGCTTCCTGATCGCGGCGATCTGCGGGTACATGGCCGGGTTGATCGGCGCCTCGAACAGCCCCATCTCGGGCGTCGGGATCCTCTCGATCGTGCTGTGCGCGTCGGCGATCATCGTCGCCGTGGCGCCCACGCCGGAGACGCGCGGCCCCCTGGTCGCGTTCGCGCTCTTCGTGACCGCGATCGTGTTCGCCTGCGCGACCATCTCGAACGACAACCTTCAAGATTTGAAGACCGGTCAGCTGGTCGGCGCGTCTCCACGGCGCCAGCAGATCGCGCTGATCGTGGGTGTGGCCGCCGGCGCCTCGGTGATCCCCTGGGTGCTCAACCTGCTCGCCAAGGCCTATGGGTTCGCCGGCGCGCCGAACGTCGGCGTCGTCGCGCCCAATCCCCTGCCCGCGCCCCAGGCGACGCTCATCTCCGCGCTCGCCCAGGGCGTGATCGGCGGCAACCTCGACTGGAAGATGCTCGGCATCGGCGCGCTGGTCGGCGTGGGGCTCATCCTGATGGACACGACGCTCGGCGCGATGAAGAAGCTGCGCATTCCGCCTCTCGCCGTGGGCATCGGGATCTACCTTCCGATGTCGGCGACCTTCGCGGTCGTCGTCGGCGCGGTGGTGGGACACTGGTACGATCGCCGCGCCCGCGCGATGCCGAACCCGGGCCGGGCCGAGCGGCTGGGCACGCTGGTCGCCTCGGGCTTGATCGTCGGCGAGAGCCTGTGGGGCGTGATCAATGCCGGTCTCATCGTCGCGTTCGCCAAGGACGCGCCGATCGGGCTGGTGCCGGAGACCTTCGCGCTCGCGCCCTGGCTCGGGCTCCTCGGATTCGTCGCGATCGTCGCCTGGCTGTACGGCTGGATGCTGAAGCGCTCCGCGGAAGCCCGCTGAGGGGCCCCAGGCGGGCAGGGCCGGTGCGTCAGGATCCCGGGATCTGCTTCAGCAGCTCCTCGTTCGTGGGGAACTGCTCCATCACCTTCCGAAGCTCCAATATGGCCTGCTTCGGCGGCAGTTCCAGCACCCGGCGGCGCAGCCGGTTGATCGCCTCGATCTCGTCCTTGGAGTAGAGCAGCTCGTCCCTCCGCGTCCCGCTCTTCGCGACGTTGAGGGCCGGGAACACGCGCTGGTCGGACAGCGCGCGGTCGAGCACGACCTCGCTGTTTCCGGTCCCCTTGAACTCCTCGAAGATCAGGTCGTCCATGCGCGAGCCGGTCTCGATCAGCGCGGTCGCCAGAACCGTGATCGATCCGCCCGCTTCGGCGTTCCGCGCCATGCCGAAGAACTTGCGCGGGATTTCGAGCGCGCGCGAGTCCAGCCCGCCGCTCATGGTGCGGCCCGAATCGGAGCCGTACGCATTGAAGGCGCGCCCCATCCGCGTGAGGCTGTCCACCAGCACGACGACGTCGCGCCCGCACATCAGCTCGCAGCGCGCCTTGGCCATGCACATGGTGGCGAGGCGGACGTGATCCTCGACCGACTCGTCGCTGCTGCTCGCGAAGACCTCGGCGGGCACCGAGCGCCGGAACTGGGTCACCTCTTCCGGCCGCTCGTCGATGAGCAGCACGGTGACGATCGTGTTGGGCGCTCCCGCGAGGATCGCGGCGGCAAGCTCCTCCAGCAGCGTGGTCTTCCCCGCCTTCGGCGGCGAGACGATGAGTCCCCGCGTGCCGCGCCCGATCGGCGCGAAGAGGTCGATGATCCGCATCGAGACGTTCCGCAGAACCCCCAGCGGAAAGCGCCGGTCGGGATTCGTCGCGGTCAGGCTGGTGAACGAGGACCGCTCCCGGAAATCCTCGGGAGGCAACCCGCAGATGGCGGCGACGGACTCCAGCCGTGGGCCCTGGCCGCCCTCCACGGCGGCGCCACTGACGGAGGCGCCGGAGATCAGCTGGTAGCGCGTGATGAGGCCGGGAGAGACGTAGACATCCTCGCCGCTCGGCGCAAAGGAGCGGGCCGGATCGCGGAGAAAGCCGCCGCCGCGTTCGAGCACCTCGAGGTATCCGGAAACCGGCCGCGGCGGCCCGCTCTCGACCGGGGCGACGGGCGCCTGCCGCAAACCGCGCCGGTAGGGCGGCTGTCCCTGAGGCGGCCGCTGCGGCGGTCTCGGCCCGGACGGCCGGGGAGGCCGCGGCCCCTGCTGCGAGCGCTGGGGTGGTCGCGCCCCCTGCGGCCGCTGCGGAGGCCTCGGCCCGGACGGCCCCGCCGGGCGCGGGCCCTGGTGGGAACGTTGAGGCGACCTCGGTCCTGACGGTCCCGCCGGCCGCGGTCCCGGATGCGACCGCTGAGGCGGCCTGGGTCCCGACGGACGGGCCGGCTGCGCCCTTCCGCCCTGCTGCCTACCTCTGCGTGATGGTTTGCGACCGCCGCCTGTCATGGAAGTTCTCTTGTACCGCATGGCGGCCGAAAAGGAATCCCTTTACTTCCGGCCCCGGGCAGCCGATACTCTTTTTCGAGTGGTTGTAACCTGACGGTCGCACGCAGCGAAAGCACGCGATTCTTGCCGCAGGAGAAACTGCCTGCGGCGTTTTTGTATCCGAACAGACGCTGTTCGGGGGCCAGGCCAAATTGGCTTGGTCGGTCCTCTCGAGAGAGAGGGCATGTTGGGGCGTTGGCCCCGGTGAACAAGGAGCACAGAGTGGCTGCAGGTACGGTGAAGTGGTTCAACGAGTCGAAGGGTTTCGGTTTCATCCAGCAGGAAGGCGGAGAGGACGTGTTCGTTCACTACTCGGCGATCTCGGGCGAGGGCTTCAAGACGCTGGCCGAAGGCGAGCGGTTGGAGTTCGACGTCGTCCGCGGTCCGAAGGGACTTCAGGCGGCGAACGTCCGTAAGGCATAGCTTCACGCCCCCGCGTTACGGGAGGCGGTGCCGCAAGGCGCCGCCTCCTCGCTGTTTCAGCCCCCAGCGTCCAGCCTCAGCTTCCGAACCAGCGCCCCGTAGCGGGGGTCCTGCCGGATTCCATCGAGACGCGGATGGACCCGCAGGAAGATCAGCCCCGTGGCCTTCTCCTGCACCGCGGCATCCAGCCAGCGGAAGGCCTCGTCCACCTCGCCCAGCCGCGCGTGCAGGGCCGCGATGCCCCAGGCGGACACCACGCGGCGTGAGCGCGCGGCGGTCAGCTCCTCCAGCTGGCGGCGGGCCTCCTCCAGGTTGCCCATGCTGATCTCGAGATGCGCGATCCCGAAATGCGGCCCGGCCACGCCGCCGCTCAGGCGCCGGCCCTCTTCGTACTCGCGGCGGGACTCCTCGAACCGGCCCACGGCTTCGAGGGACCGCGCGAGGTCCGTGTGGGCGCCGTCGAACCGGGGGTCGATCTCGACCGCCTTCTGGTAGTAGACCAGCGACCGCTCGTACTCGCGGGCATAGTAGTAGGCGTCCCCGACGGCGGTATGGATGATCATCGACACCGGATCGAGCTGGAGCGCGGCAAGCATCGCTTCCTGGGCCTCGCGGTGCCGCTCCGTGCAGTAGAAGATGCCTCCCAGGGCGGTGTACGCGGCCGGCTGGGGATTCAGGTCGATCGAGTGCTCGAGATTGCGGATCGCGGCCGGCAGATCGTGATCCAGGATCGCCACTTCCCCGAGCGCCGTGTAGGCGTCGGCGAGCGAATCGTCCAGCTCCAGCGCCTTCAGCGCGGCCGCCCGCGCGAGAGGCGCCGCCTCGGAGGGAGGCGCCATGCCCCGTTCGGCGCGGACGACCTGGCAATGGGCGATCCCCGCCCAGGTCGGGGCGAACGTGGGATCCAGCTTCAAGGCGCGATCGTAGTACCGAAGGCTCAGCTCGATGGCTTGCGGCGAGGTGGCCGCCGCGGTGTGCCGGCCCTTCAGGTACTCGACGTGCGCCTCCGGGTTGACCGCGGCCTGGCGCTTGGCGAGCCGCTTCGCCTCCTTCGGAGTCACGTGCACCTGGATCTCCTTGGCCACGGCTTCCGCGACCCGGCTCTGGAGATCGAGGACGTCCTCCAGGTCGCCGTCGTAGCGGTCGGCCCAGAGCGTCTCGTCGCTCCGCGCGGAGATCAGCTGGGCCGAGATGCGCACCCGCTTCCCCACCAGCAGCGCCGAACCCTCGAGAACGGCGCTCACGTTCAACTCGCGGGCGATCTCCGGAAGGGCCTTCTGGGATCCCTTGTAGCGCATGGCCGAGGTGCGTGAGATCACCCGCAGCGCCTTGAGCCGCGCGAGCTCCGAGATCAAGGCCTCGGTCATTCCGTCGGCGAAGTACTCCTGGGCCGGATCGCGCGAGACGTTCTCGAACGGGAGAACCGCCAGGGACGGGAGCGCCTCGCGAACGGATTCCCCATTGCCTCCGTGCGATCCCGGCCGGCCGATGGCGCGCAGCGTCTGGATCACGGCGACGGCCGACGCGGGACGCTCGCCGGCCTCCTTCCGCAGGCAGGACTCGATGAGGCGGTCCAGGTCCTGGGAGATGTCGCCCCGCAGAGACCCCGCCGGGCGCGGCACCCCGTGGAGGATCTCGAACATCAGGGTCTCGATCCGGTCCTTCTCGAAGGGGCGCCGTCCGGTGGTCATCTCGTAGAGCACGGCCCCGAGCGCGTACAGGTCGGTTCGCGCGTCGATCACGCCGCTGGCCAGCTGCTCCGGCGCCATGTACGGCAGGGTGCCGACCACCCCCTGGATGCCGCTCGATGCCGTGGCCAGGGTGTGACCGACTTTTTCCTGGAGCCGCTTGGCCAGGCCGAAGTCGACCACCTTGGTCTGCCCCTTCGGAGTGACCATGATGTTGCTCGGCTTCAGATCGCGATGGATCACGCCCTGCTCGTGCGCGGCTTCCAGCGCCTCGGCGATCTGGCTTCCCAGGCGTGCGATCTCGGCTTCCGGGAGCGGCTCCCGCTTCAAGTGATCCGCGAGGGACTCTCCCGGGACCAGCTCCATCACGAGGAAATCGATCCCCTGGTCGGTGTCGAAATCGTAGACGGTGGCGATGTGAGGGTGGTTGAGGCGGGAGAGCGCCAGCGCCTCGCGCCGGAATTGCCGGCGCGCCTCCTCATCGGTGAGAACGTTGGGCGGCAGGACCTTCACGGCCACGTCGCGCTCGAGGCGGCTGTCGTGGGCGCGATAGACCTCCCCCATGCCGCCGGCGCCGAGCCGTTCCAGAACCTGATAGTGCGACAGCTTCCGGCCGATCATCGGGGGGCAATCAGCTCCAGCGCGACGAGCGACGTCCTGGAGATCGTTCGAGTCGGTCCGAGGGAGGCCATTCCGAAAAGGCTAGCACGGACGGGAGAGGCACGGAATGATAGGCATCCGGTGCCGCCGAGCCCCCACCTGCCCGGAGCGAAAGGAAGCGACGTGAGCGAACGCCTCGTGGTGCTGTCGTTCTATGGATACTTCGCCCTGTTCCTCCTGGTGGAGTTCGTCCTGACGCGGTTTCGGCTCGGATCCGGGGAGCGCGGGAATCGCGACCATCTGTCGACCCTCTTCTTCCTGATCCTGCCGTTCGTGGGGATGTTCCTCTGGATGTTCTCCATCAAGGCGGGCTCCGTCGGCGCGAACCCGTCGTGGCCGTCGTGGATTCTCGGCGTTGCGGTGGGACTTTGCGGATTCGCCGTTCGATTCGTGGCCAAGAGAACGCTCGGCCGTTTCTTCACCGTGCGCGTGCAGCTCCAGGAGAAGCACGAGGTGGTGAGCTCGGGAATCTATCGATGGGTGCGGCATCCGCTGTACCTGGGATACGTGCTCGAGTGGGCCGCTCCTCCGCTGATCCTGGGAAGCCCCGCGGGATTCCTGTTCACCACGCTCCCCATCCTGGTGGGCGTGCTCCAGCGCATCCCTCGCGAGGAGGCGCTCCTGGTCGAAGGGCTGGGGGAGGACTATCGCGCGTACATGGCTCGGACGAAGAGGCTCATCCCCGGCGTGTGGTGACGAACGGCGTCCGGGCGCTCGGATCCGGGCAGGGACGCCGCCGTCGCTACCTCAATCGGACCGCACGCCGCACTTGGATGGCGCCTTCCCCCGTGTACCTCACGAAATAGATCCCCGCGGGCGCGCTCCCTCCGCTCGTGATGCGGCCATCCCACGTGAGGCGCCGCACTCCGGCCGGGAACGTTCCGCGAGCCAGATGCCGCACCAGTCGGCCGCGGACGTCGAATACATCCAGGGCCCCCCGCTCCCCACGGGCGAGGGTCAGGGCCACCTTGAGCTCGGAGCGGAACGGGATCGGCGCGACCTCGAGCAGGCGAGCCTGCGGCGCCGGCGGACTCCCAGTCACGCCGCTCGGCGGCGAGCCGAGGACGTCCGTCGTGATGGTGGCGGTCCTCGAGGCGCCGGACGCCACGGAGCCGAAATCGAACCCGAGGGCGAGAGCGAGCCGCGCGGGCCCGGCCGACGTCCCGCCGGCCAGGGGCTTGTCCGCGGCGACCTCGGCCGCCACCTGTGCTGCGGTATCCACGTCGGCGCTGAACACCGCTCCGCTCGAGGCCGTGCCCCAGTGGCGGACGTAGCGCGTGGACTGAAACGAGTCGTAGAGTACGAGCGTCGCCGACTGACCGGAGCCTGATGGCGCGGCGGTCGTCGCGCCGTCCTCGTCGCCGTTCAGGTACGGGGCGATCACGTCCACGTAGGCCAGCGGCTGCGACGCGCCCGACCGATTGGTGAACGTGAGCTGGCGCGTCAAACGTCCCGCAACGGAATCGACGCAGGCTTGGACGTCGATGTCGAACACCCCGACGCGAAGCCTTGACGCGAGGCACCCGGTCGGGGCGCTTGCGCACTCGCGAATCGCCGCCGAATTCAAGAAACCGACGCCGCGGATCCGGCTCCCCGCGTCCGCGAAGGCCGTGATCCCGGGAAGCAGCGCGTTGCCGGGAGTCGTGGATCCAAGCGTGTCGCCCAGGGCGGTTGCCCGGCGCAGAACGGGCATGTCGGAGGCGGCGACCGGAGCGCTCGGCACGATCTTGAAGACCTCGCCGCCGCCGTCGCAGATGTAGAGCTCGCCCCGCGCATCCTCGCCGAAGCTGGTGATCGACCCGATCGAGAGGCCTCCGCCGGGAGCCAGCTCCGCCGTGCGATCGATGACGTTCGCCATCGCTCCCCCGACGAACCTCCCCGAATAGATCGCTCCCGAACAGTAGTCCGCGAAGAAGTAGGTCCCCTGGAGGTCGGGGATGACGCATCCGCGATAGACATAGCCGCCGGTGATCGAGCAGCGGCTCAGGGAATGGTCGTACTCGTAGGCTGGGAACACCTTGGGACAGGCGGCCGCGACGCACATGCCGCACGGGGTGGTCGCGCTCTCGAGGTGGAAAGGGGTTCCCTCATAACAGCGCCAGCCGTAGTTGCGTCCTCCGCCCGAGCCGGCAGGTTCAAAATCGACCTCCTCGATCGCGTTCTGCCCCACGTCGGCGATCACGAGGTCGCCCGTGCGTCGATCGAAGCTGGGGCGCCACGGGTTGCGAAGGCCGTAGTCCCAGATCTCGTCCAGACCCGCCGTCGCTCCGAAGAACGGATTGGTGGGCGGGCTGGCGTACGTCGCGCCGCTCACGTCGATCCGGAGAATCTTCCCATAGAGAACGTTGAGGTTCTGCGCCCGGTCCTGGGGGTCGTCCGCGCTGCCGCCGTCCCCCATCCCGATATAGAGGTAACCGTCGGGGCCGAATCCGATCCAGCCGCCGTTGTGGTTGGCGTATGGCTGCGGGATCGAGAGGATGGTCGTGCCGGCGGGGCTCGCGCTGTCGGGATCCGCGCTCACGGTGTGGCGCTCGATGATCGTGGTCCCGTCCGACGCCGTGTAGTCGATGTAGAAGCGGCCCGTGGTCGCGTAGTCCGGGGCGAACGCCAGGCCGAGCAGCCCCTGCTCGGTCCCTGTCGAGAGGACCGCGGTCGTCAGGAACGCGCGTGCCAGCACGGCGCCGTTCTTGAAGATCCGGATCCGGCCCCGGTTGTCGGCGCCGCGCTGCTCGACGATGAAGAGGCGCGCGGTATCGCCGGGAGGCGACGTCACGAAGAGCGGTTTCGACAGACCGGAAGCGATGCGGACGGTATGGAGCGGTGTCGCCGCGTGGACGGGTGGCGCGGCGATGACGAAGAGAAGCGTGAGGACGGAAACGGCGAGCCGGAAGCGCGTAGCCATGGGCGGACCTCGTTCGTTCGCCCCGACCCTCTATGAGGCTAGGTGAGGCCGCCCGGGCAAGGCAAGTGGATTGGCGAAGGGTTCCCTCTAGTGTCGCTTCCCCTTCCCCGACAGGTCCTGCTTCGCATAACCCTTGGGAATCTCGAACAGGTCCTTCGAGAGCGCGCTTCGATTGAACGACTCGAGCTTCAGATCCAGGGTCATCTTCCCCTGGTCGAAGCATCGCGTCACGATCGGGTAGCCGTCCACGCTCGTGTCCCACTGGAACGCGCGCGTTCCGTCGCCGCCGGAACCTCCGCCCGCGGACTGGACCATGATGAGGGAGTGGCGCAGGTAGTCCTGCATGGCGAGCATCGTCTTCCGCTCCGCCTCGCTCATCGCGAAGTCCTTGGACGTCGTGCCCCAATATTCGGAGCGCTTCTCGCTCCCCCGCATCGCGTCCACGCGCGTGCAGTCGTAGCCCCCGATCGTCTGATGCTCGTTGGACCAGACATATTCCGTGGGCGCGGGCGGCGCCATGCTCATCATGCCGCCCATCGATTGCTCCGCCATCTTCCTCTGCTCGGGCGGCAGCTTGGCGAGCTGCTTCTCCGCTTCCGCCATCATGCCCATGCCGCCGGGCAGCGCGCCCTTCTCGATATCGAAGTAGGATTTCGTCTGGTCGTCGACGATCCGGAGCACGTGATCCGATTCCAGGAACAGCATCCTCGCCGAGCGGGCTCCCTTCATCAGCATCGCGACGCGGCCCTTCTCGATGGAGAACTGGGCGGTCGCTGGATATTCCTTCCCGTCCACGGTCTGCACACCGCGGTAGAACGTGTTGAGCTGCGCGTGCACGGGACCGCCGGCGATGAGCAGAACCAGGGGGATCAGCACGGAGTGGCGCATCGATTGCCTCCTTTCGGGAGTGTGTTTCGAGAATGCCTCCGCCCTTCCTGGGTTGACAAGGTCCATGTCGACGACCGACATCCCGGGCCGGCGGCCCTCTTGCTGCCGGGGCTCGCGTCGTTCCGGCAGCCTCGACACTCAGCCCGGGGAACCCTAGACTCCTCCCACCATGCCCCTGGCCCCCGGCACCCGCCTCGGCACGTACGAGATCCTCGGCGCCCTCGGCGCCGGTGGGATGGGCGAGGTCTACCGTGCACGGGATCTGCGCCTGGGCCGCGAGGTCGCGATCAAGGGGCTGCCCGATGCGTTCGCGCGGCACCCGGCACGGCTCGCCAGGATCGAGCGCGAGGCCCGGCTGCTCGCCTCCCTTAACCATCCGAACATCGCCGGCATCTACGGACTCGAAGAGGCCGGAGCCACGCCCTACCTCGTGCTCGAGCTGGTCGAGGGGGAAACGCTCTCCCAGCGGCTGGGGCGTGGCGCGCTTCCGGTCCGGGAGGCGCTCGATGTCGCCGGGCAGGTGGCCGCCGCGATGGAGGCGGCGCACGAGCGGGGCATCGTGCATCGCGACCTCAAGCCCGATAACGTCATGCTCACCGCGGCGCGGGCCGTGAAGGTGCTCGACTTCGGAATCGCGAAGGAACGAGCGGCGCAGGA
Organism: Candidatus Binatia bacterium; assembly: GCA_035631035.1. Taxonomy (NCBI): domain Bacteria; phylum Candidatus Binatota; class Binatia (SeqCode); species Binatia bacterium. The sequence continues at coordinate 23,394 of DASQJL010000004.1, forward strand.
GGAACAGCCGTCCGACGGCCCGGAGGCCCCCACGCTCTCCGCATCGGCCACGGCCGTGGGCGCCGTTCTCGGCACCGTGGCGTACATGAGCCCCGAGCAGGCCAGGGGGCGGAGTGTGGATCGCCGCGCCGACGTGTGGGCGTTCGGATGCGTCCTCTACGAGTGCCTGACCGCGCGCCAGACCTTCACGGGCGATACGGCGCTCGACGTGATCGCCCACATCCTCGAGCATGAACCCGATTGGAGCCTGATCCCCGCTTCGGTTCCCGCGCGCCTGCGCGACATGACCCGCCGGTGCCTCACCAAGGACGTCCAGGAGCGCCCGCGCGACATCGGCGACCTGCGCCGCGAGCTGACCGACATCGCCCTCGAGCTCACCGGGAGCTCGGGCGGCCGGCCCTCACCGTCAGCGGCGCTGCCGTCCCTGGCCGTGCTCTACTTCGAGAATCTCGCGAACGACCCCGAGAGCGATTATTTCTGCGCCGGCATCACCGAGGACATCCTCACCGACCTTTCGAAGATCAAGGGCCTCCGGGTGGCCTCACGCAACGCAGTCGCACGCTACCGCGGCGCGGCCGTGGATCTCCCGAAGATCGCCGCGGAGCTGGGTGTGGGTGCGGTCCTCGAGGGGAGCGTGCGGCGCGCGGGCGAGCGGCTGCGCATCACCGCGCAGCTCATCAACGCCTCGGACGGTTTCCATCTGTGGGCCGAGCGGTACGACCGGACGATGGAGGACGTCTTCGCGGTGCAGGAAGAGATCGCCTCCTCGATCGCCGAGGCGCTGCGCGTCGCGCTGACGCCCACGGAGTCGGCCACGCTCGTCAAGGACCGCCCGAAGGACGTGCGCGCCTACGATCTCTACCTCCGGGGCCGCGAGCTGTACGGGCGCTACACCGACGCGGCCCTGCGCGAGGCGATGGGTCTGTTCCAGCAGGCGATCGAGATCGACCCGAAGTATGCGCTCGCGTGGGCCGGAATCGCCGATAGCTATGGACAGCTCTGCCAGTGGGGCAAGTCGGTGAACATCCCCGAAGCCACCCGATTGGGCCTCGAAGCCGCGCGCCGGGCGATCGCCCTGAACCCTCGCCTTCCGGAGGCGTACAAGGCCGAAGCACTGAACCTCCTCATCGTGGGGGATATCGAGGCCGCGCAATCCGCGCTCCGGCGCGCCCTGGAAGTGAATCCGCGCTTCATGCCGGCCCTGGCCAACCTGACGGTCCTGTCGTTCAATCGCGCCGATCTCGCGGCTGCCGAACGGTATTGTCGCAGCGCCGTCGAGGCGGACCCTCAGGATCCGTTCCCCTACCATTGGCTCACCCAGTTGACCTACATGACAGGGCGGTTGGATGAGGCCATCGCCCTCACCCATCGCATCCGCCAGCTGTCGCGGGACCACTTTCCCACCACCGTGCTGTACGCCGCGCGCGGGTGGGTCCATCTCGCGCGAGGAGATCGCGCGGCGGCCGCCGAGTCGATGCGCGAGGGCCTTGCCCACGGAGCCGGGCCCGGCGACATGCAAGCGATCGGCGCGATGATCGCGGCGGTCGAAGGGCGCACGGACGAGGCGAGAGCCCTGGTGCGCGAGCTCTGCCATGCGACCGGGCATTCCTTCACGGCGCAGCTGCTGATCGCGGGAGCGGCGGCGCGCATCGGTGAGGTCGCGATCGCCCCGACCGTATTCAACCCGGTGATGATCCGGCAGGTCGATACCGCGGCGCGGCTCGACCCGAATCTCCACCCAATCCTGGACCTCCCCCAGTTCGGCCCGCGACGCCGCGACGCCACGCTGATCTGGCCCTTGGAAGCCCCCATGATGGCCCCCTCCGTTCACCGCCTCTTCCGCGAAGTGCGGATCGAGTCCGGCCTCCCCCCAGCAAGCGGCGTGGACTGATCCCAACGATTGGCACGAAGCAAACACCATCCATGGCATGTAAGTAGAACTCAGCTCTGCAAGGCAATGCGGTTGGGCCGGGGTCAACGTGACGACCGGCCACTTTTGGGGGTGCCGCCCGGCCGGTGATGCCGTGCGATGGGGAGGGCAGGACGCAGCCCGGTCTTGGACGCGAGGGAAGGCAGCCGCGGAGGGCGGCCTCCCGGAGGCCCGCCGAGGCGGCTACGAGACTCGAGTCAGTGTCGGGCCGGAGGGCGGTCCGCCCGAAGGGCTGCCTTCCCTCGCGCAAGAACGCGTAGCGCCCGGCCCCCCGTTGGCGAGGACACCCGGAACGGGTGCCGCGACCTCCAAAACGAGAAGGGCCGCCGGGTTTCCCCAGCGGCCCCCTCGCCACTGCCTTGCGAGTGTTACTTCACAAGCGCCATCCGGCTTCCAGACTCGGAGCCGTCGGCAAACTTCACCTTGTAGAAGTAGACGCCGCTCGCCAGCTGCGTTCCGTCATCACGACGACCGTTCCAACGAACCTCGTTGGCACCGGCCTCGG
>DASQJL010000005.1 GCA_035631035.1 Candidatus Binatia bacterium
GCACAGCGGCGGGATCGTGCTCGTGCCGGACGAGCTCTCGAACCACGTGCCGGTCGAGATCGCGCCCAAGGGCGTCCCGATCGTGCAGTGGGAGAAGGACCAGACCGAGGACTTCGGCCTGGTGAAGATGGACCTCCTGGGGAACCGGTCGCTCGCCGTGATCCGGGATGCCCTCGCGGCGGTGGAGCGGAACACCGGCCTGAAGATCGATGAGCGCGCGTGGAACCCGATCGACGATCCGGCGACGCAGCGGCTGATGGCCGAAGGAGAAACGATCGGCGTCTTCTACGCCGAGTCCCCCTCGATGCGGCAGCTCCAGCGTAAGGCGGCGCGCGGCGACTTCGATCACCTCGTCATCCACTCCTCGATGATCCGCCCCGCCGCGAACTCCTACATCAACGAGTACCTGCGCCGATTGCACGGCGGCGCCTACGAGCCGCTCCACCCGGCGCTGACCCACACGCTGGACGAGACCTACGGAATCATGTGCTACCAGGAGGATGTGACCAAGGTGTGCATGGAGCTGGCGGGGCTTCCGCTCGCGCAGGCCGAGCAGATCCGGAAAGCGCTCGGCCACAAGCGCCCGGCGAAGCCTCTGCGGGCGCACATGGCCGACTTCTACGCCGGCGCCGCCTCCCGCGGCGTCGCGCGCGAGGTGATCGACAAGGTCTGGGACATGATCCTCTCCTTCGTGGGCTACTCCTTCTGCAAGCCGCACAGCGCCTCCTACGCCATGGTCTCCTTCCGTTCGGGGTGGCTCCGGGCGCACCACCCGGCCGAGTTCATCGCGGCCGTGATCTCGAACCAGGGCGGCTACTACGACGCGTTCGCCTACGTGTCGGAGGCGCGGCGGATGGGCCTTCGCGTGCTGCCGGTGGACGTGAACGCGAGCCTGCGGGAATACACGGGTCGCGCGCACGAAGTGCGCGTCGGGCTCATGCAGGTGAAAGGGCTCCACGCCGAGGCGACCCGCGCGCTGCTGGAGACGCGCGAGGGGGGCGGCGCGTTCGCATCCTTCGACGACCTCCGCCGCCGGGCGCGGCTGCACGTCGCGGATCTGGAGCGGGTGGTCAAGTCGGGGGCCTGCGACTCGATCGCCGCGGGGCGGACGCGCGCGGAGCTATTGTGGGAGGTCTACCTGGAGGACGCCGCCTCGCTCGCGGCCACCGGCACCGACGACCTCTTTGCGCCTGCCGCCCCGGCCGTCCCGCGCGCGGACCCCTATGATCGCGCGACGATGCTCCGCCACGAGATCGAGACGCTCGGATTCCTCGTGAGCGCGCATCCGCTGGAGCCCTACGAGCGGGCCATGCGCGGGCGCGGCATCGTCGCCGGCAAGGACCTCGACCGGCACGTCGGTCGCCGCGTGAAGCTCCTCGGCTGGCACGTCACGTCCAAGCTGGTCCACGACAAGCACGAGCGGCTGATGGAGTTCGTCGGCTTCGAGGACACGACCGCGCTCTACGACGCCACCTTCTTCCCCAAGGTCTACGAGCGCGTCTGCCACCTGCTCGCGGGCAACCAGCCGTTCCTGATCACCGGCCAGGTGCAGCAGGAGTACGGCGTCACGTCGGTGGTGGTGGAGGATCTGCGTCGCCTGTGACGCATTAGCGTTCGGCTTGGCCCGGCGGCTTGGTTCGCGCTATTCTTAGCGGCCTCAAAACCGCGTTCAAGGGGGAGGGCCGCCATGCCGACAGAGACACCGACGCAATCCGCTTGGTCCGCCGTCGACACCTATCTCAGCGGAGTTCTCCTGCCGGACGATCCGGCGCTCGAAGAAGCCGTCCGCTCCAGCGAACGCGCTGGGCTCCCGGCCATCCAGGTTTCGCCGCTCCAAGGGAAGATGCTCCACCTGCTCGCGCTGATGCGGGGCGCCCGGTCGATCCTCGAGATCGGCACGCTCGGCGGCTACAGCACGATCTGGATGGCCAAGGCCCTCCGTCCGGGAGGCCGCCTGATCACCTTGGAGATCGATCCGAAGCACGCCGAGGTCGCGCGCGCGAATCTCCTGCGCGCCGGGCTCGAGCGCCTGGTGGACGTGCGCGTCGGCCGCGCGCTCGATACCCTGCCGCGGCTGGTCGAAGAGGGCGCGGGGCCGTTCGACCTCGTCTTCATCGACGCCGACAAGCCGAGCGGGACGGACTACTTCCAGTGGTCCCTCAAGCTCTCGCGGGTGGGCACCATCATCGTCGTCGACAACGTGGTCCGCGACGGCGAGGTGGCGGATGCGTCGAGCACCGACGCGAGCGTGGTCGGATCACGGCGCGTGCTCGAGGCGATGGCCGCCGAACCGCGCGTCAGCGCCACGGCGATCCAGACGGTCGGCGTGAAGGGCTATGACGGCTTCGCGATGGCGCTGGTGATTCAGTGAGCAGCACCGCCGGGCCGCAATCCGCGGAACGGCGCGCTCTGGCTGCCGAACCTGGGAACCCCTTCGAGTCCCTGCGGCAGATCTACGCCGGATACTGTCTGTCCCGAGGGCTCCACGTGATCGCGGATCTCGGCGTCGCGGATGCGCTGGGGGAGACCCCTCGCTCGGCCTCCGAGCTGGCCGGCTCGGTCGGAGCGAATCCGGACGCTCTCGACCGCCTGCTCCGGCTTCTCTCCGCCCACGGAATCTTCGAATCGGAACACGGCAAGTATCGCCACTCGCCCGGGTCCCGTCTCCTGCGCTCCGACCATCCCCAGTCCGCGCGGCCGCTCGCGCGCATGTTCGGCCTTTCGTTGAACTGGACGGCGTACGGCTCGATGGAACATGCCATCCGAACGGGGCGGCCCGCGCTCGAGACGACGTTGCCGGGCGGGTTCTGGAAGCACTTCGCCGCGCACCCCGACGAAAGCGCGGTCTTCAACGCGGCGATGGCCGCGAAGGCGCGGGCTCAGGTGCCGGCGATCGTTTCGTCCTACGATTTCTCGAAGTCCGAACGCATCGGGGACATCGGCGGAGGGCGCGGGCATCTTCTCCAGGCCGTGCTTCAATCCTCGCCGCGCGCCAAGGGGGTCCTCTTCGACCTGCCGCACGTGATCGCCGACGTCGCCGACATCGCGTCGGACCGCCTCGCGCTTCACGGAGGCGATTTCTTCAAGGATCCGCTCCCCGAGTGCGACACCTATCTCGTCATGGAGATCATTCACGACTGGCCGGATTCGGAGTCGTCCCAGATCCTCTCGGCGATTCGACGCTCCGCCCCGGCAGGCGCTACGCTTCTCCTCCTGGAGGAGATCATTCCGGACGACCCCGGGCCGCACTGGTCGAAGGTCCTGGACATCCACATGCTCACCCTGCTCGGGGGACGGCAGCGAACCCTCAAGGAATACGAGGCGCTCCTTCGCGCGGCCGGCTTCGCGCTCCGCCGCGAGATCGACACGGGCGCAGGGATTTCGATCCTCGAGTCCCAGGCGGTCTAGAAGCACCTCCCCAACGATCCGGCTTGCGGAACCATGACGCCCGGGTGCAGCGGCCTGGGCGTTTTCGTTATCGGAGGAAGACCACCCGCTTCGACGCGCTCTCGCCCTGCTGAGTCAGCCGGAGGAAATAGACGCCCGAGGCCAGGCGGCGCCCGCCGCCCAATCGGTATTGCTCGACCCGCGGGGCGCCTCCCGCGATCTCCTGACGCTCCACCAGCCGCCCGCGCGCGTCGAACAGCTCCAAGGTGGCAGGAGCGGTATGCGGCAGCTGCGCCTCGGCCTCGAGCTCTCCCCGCGCCGGGTTCGCAGGCACTGCCCGTACCCGCAGCGAGGGGAACGGGACCGTCACGGTCACCTCGCCGAAGGTTGTCCGGGCGCCCGCGACGAGGAGCGAGAGGCGGTAATGGTTGGTCATCCCGGGCCGCACCTGTGTATCCGTGAATCCCACGATTCCAAGCGCCGCCCGCAACATGCCGATCGGGCTCCATCCCAGCCGGTCCTCCCGTTCGACCGTGAGATCCAGCGGACTCTTAGCGGCCACGATCCACTGCAGGCGCATACCGTCGGGCCGCGGCACGGGACAGAGCACACGCACGGCCGTGATCGAGGGTCCGATATCGGTCACGCGGGCGGCGCGGACGACGTTCTCGGCGCCGCCGATCGGATTCACCCACGCCGCGATCTCCGGGCCGGTGAACGCTGCCAGGAACGGGCTCCTGCTGAACCCCTGGTCGGAGCCCAGGGGAATCCCTCCCGCCGGCCACGCGATCGCGAGATGCCCATCCGCGAGCACGTGCTGCAGGGACGCGAACCGGCCTCCGTTCCCTTGGCGATTGTCCCAGGCGATGAAGGCACCCCCGCCGCCGTCCGAGATCCCGCACGGCTTGGTGGATCCGGCAAGATCGCCGAGCAGCAGTCCATCGGGTGGCCAGCTGGGCGTGATGCCTCCGCGTTCCACACGCTGGGCCAAGATGCGATCGGGTGCGTCCGGCCCCGTCGCCCAGGCGGCGATGGCGCCGCCGGAAACCCAGAACGAGGAGATCTGGCCCCCGGCGGGGAGCGGGCTCAATCGGACGCCGTGGTCGGGCCAGCCGACGGCCGTCGCTCCGTCGAAACCAATCCGCTGGGCGTACACGCCGTCGGTGGTGTCCCGGGGGACGGCCATCTGCGACCAGACACAATAGACGCCGCCGGAGTCATCGGATACCAACGACCCGCCGACGACCGGGTAGGGCGCGACCGCGAGGCCCCCGGCGAGCCAACCCGGGACCGTGCCTCCGCTGTAGCTGAGGTGGTAGAGCGAGAGACTCGTCGAGACGAAACCGCCCCCCTGACCGTCCGGGGCGAGGCCACTGCACCTTCCCGCGAGGGATATGCCGCCCGCGGGCCAGCCGATCGACCGCCGGCCGTCCGCGTCCAGGTGCATCACGCGCGTTCCGCCGGCCTCGCTCCACGCGGCGAACACACCGCCGAACGTGTCATGGGCGAGCGCGATCGGCTCGAAGGCGCAGGGACCCGTGCACAGGGGCGTCCCTCCCGAGCTCCAGCCCGGTACCCTCCCGCCGAAGGAGAGGCGCGTCAGGTAGACGCCGAAGACGCTCCCGGAATCGGGCGGAGGGCTGCGATCGTCCAGCCAAGCGACGTAGGTGCCGCCTTGATCGTCGGAGATCGCCGTGGTCGCGTAGCGGGCCCACCCCCCGTCGCAGACGGGGATTCCTTCCGCGGGCCACGAGGGCTCCAGGCTCCCGTCGTACCTCACCCGCCGCACGAATCCGTTCGCCAACCGGGAACCGCGGTCCTCCCAGACGATGTACGCGCCGCCGTTGAGATCGGACGCGGCTCCGACCGTCTCCAGAGCGGGCCCCGACGCCACGGGCACGCCTCCGGGCGCCCATTGGGCCATGGCCGGTCCGGGCGTGCCGAAGAGGCCGATCAGGAAGAGGCCGATCAGGTTGATCGCAATGCGAACGGGTCGGACGTAGGAAGGCACGCGCGCTCCTTGCAGCAGGGGGGAACGCGCCCAGTCTACCAGTCCCTCCGGAGCCGGACCATGCGCCCTCCGGCTACCTCCTCCACAGCCGCTCCCACCAGTTCAGCGCCTCTTCACCCGAGGACCAGTCGTCGCGCACGCCCATCCGGCGGCGGACCGACGCCTCGTCGGTGCCGGTCAGCTTCGCGTAATTCTCTGCCTCCGACCTCCGCCGTTCCCAGACCGACTTGAGATAGGCATTCCGCTGGTCGCACTCCTCGTTTCCCGGATAGGGGTGATGGATCACGTACCTCGCCTGCCAGTTCTGGCGGTCGCCGGTCTCGTGGAAGAGGAGATCCTCGGGGAAGTGCTGGGCGTCGTAGCGCACGTGCAGGCGCGTCAGGAAGACGTCGTTCATGGGATATCCCTGGGTCGCGATCCAGTAGGCGCCCAGGCCGCGCAGCTCGTCGGGCGTCAGGTTGGGTCCGGTGCAGGGATCGCAGGTGGCGCGGACCGGCGAGACCGCCCAGGCGTATTCGAGATAGAGCGCGTCCTCCCCCTCGTGACGCCGCTCGTTCGAGAAGAGAAGGGGATAGAACGCGGCGAAATCCCCCTTCACGAACTCCGGAACGTCCACGTCCGTGGGAACGCGAACCGTGCGGTAGTTGGTCGACTCGACCCGGCCGCGACGCGTCAGGGTGAACACGAACATTTCTTGAGGCCCTTCCGCGTTCACCATGCCGAGCCGGATCGGGAGCATGAATTTCGGTGACTCGTAGGCGACCTGGATGGGGCGCAGGTACTGGTAGCCCAGCCGACGCTGCTCGCGCACGTCGACCTTGGCCACGAAGAAGTACATCCCCTGCTTGATGTAGGAGGAGAGCACGTCGTCCGCGCCCGGCGGCATCGTGTATCCCTGCGCGCGAAGCCACCGCCCGAGCGCGCGCCCCTCGTCGGCGGAGAGGATCAGGATGTCGTACTCATCGACTTTGTATTGCGCGCGGATCGCTACCTTCATGCTTCCGCGGACCTCCGCGATCCCCAACCTCACGTCGGCGCCTCCCCCGCGAAAATGAAGGGCGCCCCCCTGACTGATGGCGGGGTCGGGGCACGGATTGGGGTCGGTGTACTCCACCAGCCGCGGCACCGAGAAGTCGTCCAGGTGCGTGACGGCGAGGGAATCGCCGACATGCACCTGGCTCTTCTCCAGCACCACCGGAACCGGCACGACGACGGCGAACTGCTCGGGATCGCCGCGGAAGTCGCTCGACATGGTGAGCACGGTGCGGTTTCCGTCGCGGGCGAGCACCACCTTGGAGGCGCGGTTGTAGAGGCGCATGTCGCCGGTCGCGACGTAGAAGCCGCAGAACGCGACGGCCGGACGCGGGGTCAGGGCCAGCGCCAGCGCGGTCATCAGGAGTGCGAGCAGGGGAACGAAGAGCGGGATCGCGCCGGGCGACGAATTCCTGTCTCGACGGGGGCGGGGGACCGTCCGGAGCATCGGTCGGACGAAGATCATGGCGTGGGCTCCTGCCGGCTCGGTCGGGGGTGAGGACCGGTGCTCTTGGGGGCTCTTGGGGGGACCTGCGCGGCGCGCGGAGAGGAGGGAGGAGCGCGCCGCGCCGCCACGGCGCGCTCCGGGTCGGCGCGCCGGCCGGTCTCGCGGCTCCGGCCGGGCGCCAGGTTCGAGCTAGATCACTTCTTCCACATCCAGTCCCACCACTTCCTCCGCTCTCCCTTCGCGGGCCCAGGCGCATTCCCCGGTGCCGCGCTCCACGCGGCGTCGCCACCCATCTGCTGGCGGATCCGGCGCATGCTCCATCCGGTCAGGTCGGCCAGCGTCTCCGCCTCCTTGGCCCGCCGCTCGCGCACCTGCCCGCGGTAGGCGTCCATCGCCTCGCACTCGCCCTGCCCGCGGAACGGATGCCGGATGACGAACCGGCCCTGGAAGTTGGTCTTGTCGCCCGTCTCCTGGAAGACGAGGTCCTCGGGGAAGTGCGCCGCGTCGTAGCGGACGTGCAGCCGCGTCACGAACACCTCCTGGGGATTGCCCGGCGTGGGCATGAACTGCGGCGCGATGCCCGGTCCGCCCCGTCGTCCCGGCGGCACGATCCCGGTGTTGATCCAGAACACCCCCAGCCCGGCCAGCTCCTCGCGCGACATCGGGTCGGCCGCGCAGGGGTCGCACCACGCCATGTCCCACGCGTACTCGAGGAAGACCGCGTCGCCGCCGGCCCGCTCGTGCTGCTCGGCGAACATGTCCTTGTAGAAGCGGGGGAAGTCCTCCTTCACGAACTCCGGGATCTCGGCGTCGGAGGGAAGCTTGATCGTGCGGTAGTTGGTCGTCTCCACGCGGCCGTTTCGCGTGAGCGCGTAGACGAACAGCTCTTGCGGCCCGTCGGCGTTCACCATGCCCAGCCGGAGCGGGAGCATGAACTTGGGGGAGTCGAACGCCATCTGGAGGGGACGAAGGTAGGAGTAGCCGAGCTTCGCCTGCTCCTCGAGGTTGACGCGGGCGACGAAGAACTTCATCCCCTGGCGGAGGTAGCTCGCGAGCACGCGCGAGGCTCCGGCCGGGACGCGATAGTCGTGGATCCGCAGCCAGGTCTCGAGGCCGCCGCTCTCCTTGGCGGAAAGAATGAGAATGTCGTACTCGCCGACCGTGTAGCGGGCCTCGACGTGCACGCCGAGCGAGCGGTCGCGCCTGGCGTCGGATTCGACCCTACCGCTGGCCATCGGAGCGGCATTCCGCAGCGCCGACATCTTCTGCATCGCATAGACCTGACAGGGATCGGGATCGAAGTACTCCACCAGGCGCGGCGCCGTGTAGGCGTCCAGGTGGTCCACCGCCTTGGGGTCGCCGACGTGGATCTGCCCCTTCTCCAGCACCGTCGGCACCGGCACGACCAGCGCGAACTCCTCGGGCTCGCCCTTGAAGTCGCTCGCCATCGTGAGCACGGTGTGGTCCTCGTCGCGGACCATCACCACCTTCGAGGCCTTGTTGAACAGCTTGGCGTCGCCGCGCGCGACATAGAACCCGCAGAAGCTATGCGCGGCCGGCGCCGAGAGCAGGCTCGCCGACGCGATCGCCAGCGCGCACGTCCATCGGTTCACGAACGTCTCCTTTCCAGAGGGGGCCGACCACGGGACGCTTCCATTCGTACTTGGGGCCGGGGAGCAGGCGGTCGATCAGCGGCACCGCCGGTGCGAGAGCGGCCAGGGCCCAGAGGGGGCCGTTGGGCCGGAAGAGCATGAAGGCCACGAGGCCGGCGCCCACGGCGACCAGCGACGCGAAGAGGATCCGGCCCGCGCGCGTGTTCGGCGTGGTCTTGGGATCGGAGATCATGTGAAACGCGAAGATCATGAGCGCGCCGCTCGTCATGCGGTGCGCCGCGATCCGGAGCGGCTCGCCGACCCACATCGAGCGGCCGAAGAGGACGGCCGCGTAGGCGGCGAGGAAGGCCACGGTCGTGTCGCTGCGGGCGGAGCGGTTTACGACGAAGGCACCGGCCATGGCCATGGCGTAGGCCAGGGTGGGCCCGCTGCCCCACTGGCCGGGCGAGACCCAGGCCCGGTCGAAGGCGATCATCATGACGACGAGGGCGATGTTGGTCGGATTCCAGATGTGCTTGCCGTTCCACCGCACCAGGAACTTGCTCCCGATGGCGATCGCGGCGCAGAGCGCCGCCAGGCGCCAGTCGTTCGCGCGGAAGAGGAAGCAGAGCCCGAGGCCCGAGATCAAGGCGCTCTTCCACTCGAAGGAAGGGGTCCGGAACAGGCGGGTGAACAGGAGCTGCATGGCCAGGGCCGTTCCGATCGTCGCCGCGATCTGGATCGGCGGCGTGTCGAAGTGGAGCCGGAGGAGCCCATACGTCAGAAGCCCGCCCAGGCAGCAGATCTGCCACCACCGGGGGTCGAAGCGCCGGGTCATGAAGGCGGGCGGCGTCGCACTTCCTGGGGCGTGGAGGCTGGATCCAGCCGGGATTTCGGATCGGAGATGCGCTCGGAGGAGGCTCATCGTACCCCCGTCTACGCCCGTCGGGAGCGCTCCATTCCGGGCGGAAACAACAAACCGGCCCCTCGCGCGTGGCGGGGGGCCGGGGGACGATTGACTAGAACGATATGCGGGACTCCCTGTACGTCAAGCCCTGCCGAGGAGAAATACGCAGAATGGCGAACAATTTCTGACCAGGTACCAAGGTACCGTTGGGTTTTCTCCGTCAGTCCAATAGGTTGGCGTTGCTTCTTGGACGATACATGCGGTAACAGGGAGAGCGAGTCGTAGGCGTCGCCGCGGTAGAACCCTACCTGGAGGCTTTGCATGAGACGTGTCCCCTGGCACCTCCTGTTCGTGACCGGAGCGGCGGTCGTGCTGGCCTCCGCTCCTGCCGCCGCGCCGGCGAAGACCGATCCCGCGCCGGTGCAGCAAGCCCAAGCCTCCTCATCCGACCAGGCCGCCGTGGCGGGACATGCGACGTACGTCGGCATGGAGGCCTGCAAGGACTGCCACGAAGACCAGTTCAAGAGCTGGGAGCACAATCCGCATCACGGCTCCCAGAACGACTCGAATCCGACCGGCAAGAAGGAGGTCGAGTGCGAGTCGTGTCATGGACCCGGCTCGCTGCACGTCGAGGCCGGCGGCGACAAGGACAACCCCGGATTTCACACGATCCGCAACCTCAAGACGATGAAGCCCGACGCGTCGTCGGAGGTCTGCGCGACCTGCCATCGCACGGCGGAGCAGTTCCACTGGAAGAGCAGCACCCATGCGCGGAACCGTGTGGCCTGCGTCGACTGCCACGCCGTCCACAGCTCCAAGGATCCCGGCGGCCAGAATCTGCTGCAGGCGACCGGCACGAGCGAGCTCTGCCTGCGTTGCCACACCGACAAGCGGAGCCAGGTCGCGCACGTTTCGCACATGCCCGTGCCGGAAGGCGGCATCACCTGCGCCGACTGCCACAATCCGCACGGCTCGCCCGGGCCGCACATGATCCGGGGCGCCTCGAACAACGAGCTGTGCGAGAGCTGCCACATGGACAAGCGCGGACCCTTCCTCTGGGAGCACCCGCCCGTCCGTGAGGACTGCCTGAACTGCCACGAGCCGCATGGCTCGAACAACGACAAGATGCTCGTGACCAAGCGTCCCTTCCTCTGCCAGCGCTGCCACATCGCGACGCGGCATCCGAGCACGCTGTACGACCTGCCCGATCTGACGGCTTCCAACCGGACCCGCATCGTCGATCGCGGGTGCGTGAACTGCCACACGCAGATCCATGGGTCCAATCATCCGTCCGGCGAAACACTACTGAGATAGGGAGGGGTCATGAAACGGCTTCGGCAGATCCAGTGGGCCCTCCCGGCGATGATCGTGCTCTCCATCGCGGCCGCGGCCCCGGCCTTCGCGGCCGACGGGGAAGTGACGTTGGGCACGCAGTGGTACAACCAGACGACCCGCGAGCCCAAGTGGTTCGACGAATACCGTGACATCACGAACGGCCCGATGATCGAGTCGTTCGTCATTCTCGACAAGATCGACGGCGGTCGCTACGCGCTGGTCGGCACCAACGTGCTCCACCACGACCAGTCCACGTCGCTGACCTACCGGCGTCCGCGTTTCACCGTCGGCGTGATGTACAAGGAGATCCCGCACAACCTGAGCTGGAACACGAGGACGCCGTACTCGCGCCTGGGGCCCGGCGTCTACGCGCTGCCCGACGCGGTCCAGCGGAGAATCCAGTCCGACTCGGCGAGCACGCCGGCGCGGACGGCCGATCTCCAGTCCCTTCTGGCCAGCGCGAACACGGAGCCGCTGGGGTTCCGAACCGACGTCACCAAGGCGATCATCCGGGGACGAATCGGAAGCGGCCTCCAGCTCGACGTCCGGGGCAGCCGCCGCATGCGCCAGGGCGATAAGGCCTACTCGATCACCCTCGGCGGGTTCAGCAACGTCGTGGAGATCCCGGAGGACATCGACCAGCAGATCGTCACCGGCGAAGCCAAGCTCTCCTACGCGAAGAAGCGCCTCGTCCTCGAGGCTTCCGGCGGCCTGGAGGGCTTCATCAACGAGGTGGACGCCCTGATCGTCGACAACCCGCGCATCGCGGCCGACTCCACGATCGGCTCCTCGCGCGGGCGGCTCGACCTCTATCCGGACAACCGCACCGTTCGCGGCTCGCTCCGCGCCGGGCTCGAGCTGCCGCACCACTCGGTGCTGAATGCCTTCGCCGGCATCAGCGAGACGAAGCAGGACGACCGGTTCCTTCCGTACACGATCAACAGCGCCCTCCCCGTGTTCGCGCTGCCCGCGCCGGATGCGCACGCGAAGGCGGTCACGGTCACGCAGGACTATCGGCTCCATACGTCGCCGTCGCGCTTCTTCAACAGCACGCTGCGGTTCCGGCGGAGCGACTACGAGAACAAGACGGCGTTCCACACCTTCCCGGCCGAGATCCTCTACGACCAATCGGTCGTGGTGGGAGACATCGCGAACGAGCGGTTCGAATACGCCCGCAGCACGGGCGGCTTCGACCTGGACATCACGCCGGTCTCGCGCCTGGTCCTGGGCGGCACGGCGGAATACAACTGGCGCACGCGGTCGATCCGCGAGGTCACCAAGGACAAGGAGCTCGCGTTCGAAGGGCGCGTGAACTATCACCCGAGCGTCAGGGGGCTGGTCCTCGAGGGACGGTTCCGGCACGGAGACCGCCAGCTGAATCACACCCCGATCGCGGAGCTGGCCGACGAAGGGGAGCAGCGGAATCTCCGCCGGTTCGATGTCGGCGACCGACTTCAAGATTGGGGACGGGCTCGGGTCGGCTTCCAGCCGAGCGGCCGGTCCGACATCTCGGCCTATTACGAGTACATCCGAAACAAGTACGAAGACCGCCGTCTGGATGGGATCGGCGCGATCGCCTTCCCGATCGACACCATCGGGCAGCTGGGACTGCTGGACGAAACGCGGCGCAACGTGGGCGCCAATCTTTCCTACGAGCTCACCAAGCAGATCAACCTTCGCGGGGGCGTCGGGTACTCGAAGCTGTACACGAACCAGCGCTCCCGCACGTCGGGCAGCGCCACCTTGGCGGTGGTTGCCGATTCCACCTGGCAGGCGCGGATCGTGGACCGGTTCGTGTTCGGGAACGCGGCCGTGGAATGGCGGCCGAAGGCGGACCGTCTTTCCTTCGGGGCGACCTGGGAGCTGGAGCGCACGCCGACGAGCTACGATCTCAGCTCGATCGGGCTTCGGCCTCCCGCCCAGGATCTGCCGAGCACGGAATACCGCCGCATGGGGGCGGGTGTGGAGGGCTGGTACCAGCTGGAGAAGGGAACGACCTCGCTGGGCCTCCGCTGGAATTGGGAGGAGTTCCACGTGCGGGACTTCCAGGCGTCCGTCATCCCGTTGCTCTACCCGGCCGTGAACCCGACCATCTTGTTCATGGCCGACAATTTCCGGGACTATCGCGCCCACGTTCTGAGCGTGGTCGTGCGACGAACCTTCTGATCCTGTCGTAACAGCGCTTCGGTTCGACCGGGGCGCGGCGGGGGGGTTCCTCCCCGCCGCGCCCTTTCGCATGACTCCCGCGGTCAGCCCCCGCGTATTCCCACGTAGATCGCTGCACGATCCTTGCACGACCGCCCGCGGCGTCCGCGGGCCGCGCCCGCGGCTTCAGTCGCGGGACCGTCCTGTCGCCTCGAGGGGCGCGGCGGGCCGGTCCTGCAGCCCCGGCAGACGGGGTCCCTAGATCGTTGAAAGTGGGATGGTTCGGGAGGAGCGCGCATTGCTGCCATCCGAGGTCGTTCCCCGTTCCCGCGATACTCGCCGCGAGGTGCACCGCCCCTGGGGGCGAGGTCGTTCCCCTCGCGAGTCCTTACGAAATTTCAAAGAGTCGCAACGGTTGCCACGCTCCGAGCGGCGCCGCGAGCCCCGCGCCCGGGCCGCCCTCGGCTGCGCCCTTCTTCTGTGTCTCGGCGCGGCTCACCCGGGCGCGGCGGCCGCGGCGAGGACCGCAGCGGCTCCGCGCGCCCCCAGGACCCCGCCGCCGTCCGGCGCGCAGTGGCCGATGGCCGCCAAGAACTGGCAGAACACCCGCTTCAGCGAATTGAACCAGATCACCCCCGCGAACGCGGGGCGGCTTCGGCTGGCCTGGACCTTCTCCACCGGCGTGAAGAAGGGGCAGGAAGCGGCCCCGATCGTGGTGGGGAACACGATGTACGTCGTGACTCCCTATCCGAACATCCTCTACGCGCTCGACCTCACGAAGGCCGGCACCCCCGGCGTCCTCAAGTGGAAGTACGTCCCGCCCACGGTCCCCGCCGCGCAGGGAGTCGCCTGCTGCGACGTCGTGAACCGCGGCGCGGTGTACGCGGACGGGAGAGTGATCATCAACACGCTGGACGGCCAGACGATCGCGGTGGACGCGGCGAGCGGCCGCGAGCTCTGGAAGAACCGCGTCGCGAACATCCATACCGGCGAGACGATCACGATGGCGCCGTTCGTCGTTCGCGACAAGGTGTTCGTCGGCAACAGCGGCGGCGAGCTGGGCGTGCGCGGCTGGATCAAGGCGCTCGCCGTCTCCAGCGGGCGCCTCCTCTGGACCGCCTACAGCACCGGCCCCGATTCCGCCGTCAAGATCGGCCCGCGCTTCCGCGCGTTCTACCCCTCGGAGAAAGGGAAGGACCTGGGCGTGCACACGTGGCCCCCCGGCCAGTGGGAGATCGGCGGCGGGAACGTCTGGGGATGGGTCTCGTACGACCCCGACCTGAACCTGATCTATCACGGCACCGGCAATCCGGGCGTCTGGAATCCCGATCTCCGCCCGGGTGACAACAAGTGGACGTGCGGCGTCTTCGCGCGCGACCCCGACACGGGCGAAGCGCGGTGGTTCTACCAGTGGAGCCCGCACGATCTCTTCGACCACGACGGCGTGAACGAGAACGTCGTGGTGGACCTTCCCCTCGGCCGCTCGGTCCGGAAGGTCCTGCTGAGCGCCCAGCGCGACGGCTATCTGTACGTGCTCGACCGGGCGAGCGGCCAGGTGCTTTCGGCCACCCCCTTCGTGCGCGTCACCGCCTACAAGGGCGTGGACTTGAAGTCGGGCCGCATCCAGCCGAACGAAGCGAAGGAGACGCACACCGGGGTCGTCGTGCGGGACATCGCTCCCGCCTCTCCCGGCGGCAAGGACTGGCAGCCGACGGCCTGGTCGCCGCGCACGCGCCTCCTCTATATCCCGCATCAGACCCTCTCCATGGATTACGAGGGCACCGACGCCAACTACATCGAAGGGACGCCCTACGTCGGGGCCGACGTGAAGATGTATCCCGATCCGGTGCGGCCCGGCGACGGGAGCCGCGGCGCGTTCACCGCCTGGGACCCGGTTCACGCCAAGCCGGTCTGGGAGATCAAGGAGCGGTTTCCGGTCTGGTCCGGCACGGTGGTGACGGCCGGGGACGTCGCCTTCTACGGCACGATGGACGGCTGGTTCAAGGCCGTGGACGCGCGGACGGGCCGGGTTCTCTGGAGGCACAAGACCGACTCGGGGATCATCGGTCAGCCGGTCACCTACCTGGGCCCCGATGGAAAGCAGTACGTCGCGGTGCTCGCAGGCGTGGGCGGATGGAGCGGCGCGATCGTCTCGGGCCCGATCGACCCGCGCGATCGCGGCGCGGCGCTCGGGTTCGTGAACGCGATGACCGACCTGCCGAAGGCCACTCCCGCTGGGGACAAGCTCTATGTCTTCGCACTCCCCTGAGAGTCCCATCCAGCGGATCGGCGGAGCGCTCCTGCTTCTCGTCGTGCTGCTCGCCCTCCTGGTCGCGGGGGTGATTTCCTTCCCGCGCGAGAAGCGCGACCTGCCGCGGCCGTCCACGGCCGTGGCGCCCCAGGGCCCACGCGGAGGCGCGCTCCACGCAGGGCCTTCAACCGACAGCGTGCGGGTGGCCACGGCCGGCCGGCCGGGCGAGTATCGCGAGACCGCGCAGGCGGTCTCCGAAGGGCAGCAGCTCTTCCACGCCTACAACTGCTCCGGCTGCCACTCGGACGGCGGCGGCGGCATGGGCGCCATTCTGATGGACCGGCGCTGGTACTACGGGCACGAGCCGGGGCAGATCTTCGACACCATCGTGCAGGGGCGGCAGAACGGGATGCCGTCGTTCGCCGGACGGATCCCCGCCTACCAGGTCTGGGAGCTGGTGGCCTACGTGCGCAGCCTGAGCGGCCTGGTCTCGCCGGACGCCGCCAGTGGCAGGGACGACCACATGGAAGTCGCTCCGCCTCCGAACTCCCTGCGGATGCGCGCGCCGCTCCTCGTGCGCCCGCTGCCCCCGAACGACAGCGCGAGCGTGAAGGGCACGACGGCGCCGGGCGGCGCCACGCGGCGCGAGACCGCCGCCGCGAAAGGCGCGCCGTGATCCGCGTCCTCCCCGGTCCGCAATCCGCGCTCGATCCCGCCGGCATCCAGGCGCTCCGGATCGAGCATCTCTGGTGGCTCTTCTTCGGCATCGCCGCCGTCGTCTACGCGATCGTCATGGCGGTCATGCTCGTCGCCGCCATCCGCCGCCGGAACGCCCCCCTCCCGGCCCGCGCCGAAGAGGCTCCCGACCGCGAGCGGCGACTGCTCCGGATCGTCGCCGGCGCGGTCGGCGTCACGGTCGTGCTGCTCCTCGTGATGCTCGTGGGGGACTTCACGACGCGACGGGCGCTCCGCTCGCTCGAGCCCTCCGATCCGCTCGAGATCCAGGTCACGGGCCACCAGTGGTGGTGGGAGTTCCGGTACCAGGACGCCATCCCGAGCAACATCGTGACGACCGCGACCGAGCTCCACCTTCCCGCGGGGCGCGCGGTCGAGCTGGTGCTGCGCTCCGCCGACGTGATCCACAGCTTCTGGGCGCCGAACCTGGCCGGAAAGAAGGATCTTTTTCCCGGGCGCCTCACGCGCCTCTTCGTGCGCGCCGACCGGGTCGGGAGCTACACCGGGCAGTGCGCCGAGTTCTGCGGGAACCAGCACGCCAGCATGCGCTTTCACGTGGTCGTCGATCCGCCGGAGCGCTTTCAGCAGTGGCTCGCGGCGCAGCGCGCTCCGGCCGCGGCTCCAGTCACCGCGGAGCAGCGGCGCGGGGAGGCGGTCTTCCTCGGGACGACCTGCGCCATGTGCCATTCGGTCCAGGGCACGCCGGCGAGGAGCCACGTGGGCCCCGACCTGACGCACGTGGCCAGCCGGCAGTGGATCGCCTCGGGCTTCCTGCCGAACACCAGGGACCATCTCGCCGGCTGGATCGCCGATCCGCAGCGGATCCGGCCCGGCGTCCGAATGCCGCCGAATCCGCTTCCGCCTCGAGATGTACAGGCGCTGGTGGAATATCTGGAGAGTCTCCGATGAGCGCGGACCAGCGCCCCCCCGCACATCGCGACCGCGCGCGCGAAGTCGCCGAGGTCGCCGCCCTCGAGCACACCTGGGATCGACCGCGCGGATTCTGGGGCTGGATGATCTCGACCGATCACAAGGAGATCGGGCTCCGCTTCATCGGGACCTCGTTCGTCTTCTTCGCGCTCTCCGGGCTGCTCGCCGCGCTGATGCGGCTGCAGCTGGCGCGTCCCGAGAGCACGTTCCTGAGCCCCGACCGCTACAACCAGTTCTTCACCACGCACGGCACCGGGATGATGTTCCTCTTCGCCGTGCCCGTGATGGAGGGGATGGCGCTCTATCTCGTCCCCCTGATGATCGGCACGCGGAACGTCACCTTCCCGCGCCTCCTCAACTTCTCCTACTGGACCTTCCTGTTCGCGGGTCTCATGCTCTTCGCGGGCCTTTTCTTCAACATGGGTCCCGACGCCGGATGGTTCGCCTACGTGCCGCTCTCCGGCCCCGCGTTCGGGCCCGGCCATCGCGTCGACCTCTGGGCCCAGATGATCACCCTGGTCGAGACCTCGTCGATCGCGGGCGCGGTCGAGATCGTCACGACCGTGTTCAAGCAGCGCGCCCCGGGCATGACGCTGGACCGCATCCCGCTCTTCGTCTGGGCGCAGGTCGTGACCTCGTTCATGGTGCTGTTCGCCATGCCCTCGGTCCAGCTCGCGACGTCGCTCCTCGGTTTCGACCGACAGACCCACATCACGACGCAGTTCTTCAACCCCGCCGAGGGGGGCGACCCGCTCCTCTGGCAGCACCTGTTCTGGTTCTTCGGCCATCCCGAGGTCTACATCATCTTCCTGCCGGCAAACGGCTTCATCTCGGCGATGCTGCCGGCGTTCACGCGGCGGAGCGTCTTCGGCTATCCCGCGCTCGTGCTCTCCAACATCGCGACCGGCTTCCTGGGGTTCGGCGTCTGGGCGCACCACATGTTCGCCACGCCGCTTCCCGAGCTGGGGCAGGGGCTGTTCACCGCGGCTTCGCTCATGATCACGATCCCGACCGCGGTCAGCATCTTCTGCTGGCTCGCGACGATCGCCACCGGCCGGGTCCGGCTGCGGCTCCCCATGCTCTTCATCCTCTCCTTCTTCGCCGTCTTCGTGATCGGCGGGCTGACCGGGGTGATGCTGGGGTCGGTGGCCATCGACTCGCAGGTGCACGACACCTTCTTCGTCGTGGCGCACCTGCACTACGTCCTGATCGGGGGCTCGGTCTTTCCCCTGATCGGAGCGATCTTCTACTGGTTCCCCAAGTGGAGCGGCCGCATGCCCGCCGAGCGCTTCGGGATCCTCGGCCTCGCGCTTCTCTTCATCGGCTTCAACGCGACCTTCTTCCCGATGCACCAGCTCGGGCTGGAGGGGATGACCCGGCGCGTCTACACCTACCTCCCCGAGACGGGATGGGGCCCGCTGAATCTCGTCGCGACGATCGGGTCCTGGGTGCTCGCGCTCGGAATCCTGCTCCTTCTCGTGAATCTACTCTGGAGCCGGAAGAACGGCCGGGCCGCCGGCGAGAACCCCTGGGAGTCGGACACGCTGGAGTGGGCGACCCCGTCGCCGCCGCCCCGCTACAACTTCCGGAACCCCCCGACGGTGAAGAGCCGCGACCCGCTCTGGTTGGATCCGCCGGGAACGCCGGTCGTCACGGGGTTGAGCACCGAGGCGCGCGAGGTGCTGATCACGACCGCGCACGACGCGCTGCCGCACCACCGGCTGCACCTGGCCGGAGAGTCCCCCTGGCCGTTCGTGACCGCGGCGCTCGCGGCCGTGCTCCAGATCTGGGTGATCTTCCGCCCCTTCGCCTACCTGGTCTGCCTCCCGGTCATCGGACTCGCGCTGGCGTTCTGGTTCTGGCCCAGCCACGGCCCGGAGCCGCTCGTGATGCCCAAGGGTCCCCAGCGCGAGTCCGGAGCGCCGGGGCTTTCCACCTGAGAGGAGACGCGATGCCCTCCGAACCGACCCTCGACGTCTCGAACCTTCCCGCCTCCTCGCTGGACGACGAGACCCCGCTCTGGTGGGGGAACGTGATCGCGATGGCGGTGGAGACGACGATCCTCTCGCTCCTGCTCATGTGCTACTTCTACCTTCGAAAGAACTTCCATCTCTGGCCGCCGCCCTACGTGGACTCGCTCCGCCCGATGCTGCGCCCCTCGCCGAAGCTTCTCCTCGCCACGATCAACACCGTGCTGCTCGTGGCCAGCTGCTGGCCCATGGCCCGCGCCGACCGGGAGGCGCGCCGCTTCGCCAGCCTGTCGCCCCAGAGCCATCCGCCGAGCGAGCGCGAGCGCTGGGAGCGCGAGTCGGACGCGGCGCGGGGACGAGTGCAGGCTTCGCTCACGGGAGGCCTCGTGGTGGTGGCCGTGATGATCGCCGTCTCCCTCGTGCTCCGGTGGTTCGGCTTTCGCGCCCTCTACTTCGATTGGAACGACAACGCCTACGCGTCGGTCGTCTGGTCCTTGCTCGTGCTCCACCTGATCTACCTGCTCTTCTCGTTCGTGGAGGTGGCCCTGCTGGCCGGGTGGATCGCCGGCATGGGGCTCAAGGAGAAGATGGCGGAGGATCTCACCCTGGTGGCCGGCTTCTGGTACTGGACCGTCGCGGCGTGGATCGTGATCTACGCCGTGGTGTTCTGGTCGCCCCGGCTGATGCCATGAACGGCGCGCCCGCGACCCTGTATGGAGACGGCCCGCCGCCCACTCCCGGCGCGCCCGACCGGCTGCCAAGTCTCTGGTTCGGCGTCCTCGCCGGACCGGTGGCGTGGGCGATCCAGCTCCCGCTGGTCTACGCGCTCGCGGTCTGGAGCTGCGACCACGTCGGCATGGCCACGCTTCACGTGGTCTCGATCCTCTGCTTCGCCGCGGCGCTGGCGGGCGGATTCTCGGCGCGGCGGAACCTGCGCCTCGTGCGCGATCCCGCCGGCGCGAGCGCGGAGACCCGCCGGATCATGGCGCTCCTGGGGCTCATGACCTCGTCGCTCTTTGGGCTGGTCGTGCTCGCGAGCTGGTTTGCCGTGTTCCTCCTCTCGCCATGTCCGGCCTGACGATGCGCCGCGCGCTGTTGGTCGCCGCGCTGTCCGGGGCTGTTCTCGTCGCGGCGATTGCGCGGCCGTTGCCGGCGGGCGCCCATCCCGACCATGAGTACGGTGTCGCCGCGCCTTCCGCGCCCGGCGCGCCGGCTGGGCGCGACGTGCCGCGGAACTGGCACGAGCTGGCCCGCGCCTGGGAATTCGATCCCGGAGTCGTCCTCCCGCTGCTGCTCTCGGGCGCGCTCTACCTGGGCGGCGTCTGGGGGGGACGCGGTCTCCGGCGCGGCGTTCGCAGGCGCGAGGTCGCCTGCTTCGCGGGCGGGTGGCTCACGCTGGTGATCGCGCTGGTCTCGCCGCTCCATCCCTGGGGGGAGGCGCTCTTCTCGGCGCACATGACGCAGCACGAGCTCCTCATGCTGGTCGCGGCACCCCTGCTCGTCCTGGGAAGCCCCCTCGCACCCACGCTGCGCGCGCTGCCCCGCTCGTGGACGCACGCCCTGGCCCGCGCGAGCCGCGCCGGCGCCTGGACGCGGATCGTCCAGACCCTCCGCAACCCCGTCATCGCGTGGGCGGTGCACGGCACGGTGCTCTGGGCCTGGCACGCTCCGGCGCTCTTCGACGCCGCGGTCGAGAACGAGACCGTGCACGCCCTCCAGCATCTCTCCTTCCTGGGTTCGGCGGTCCTCTTCTGGTGGGCGCTCCTCCATGGGCGCGGGCGGGCGATGGCCTACGGCGCCGCCGTTCTCTACCTCTTCACCACCGCGATGTACAGCGGGCTCTTGGGGGCGCTCCTCACCTTCTCGGAATCGCCCTGGTATCCGGCGTACGCCGCGACGGCGCGCTACTGGGGCGTCTCGGCTGTGGAGGACCAGCAGCTCGGCGGGCTCATCATGTGGGTCCCCGCATGCTCGCTCTATCTCGTGGTCGCGCTCGCACTCTTCGCGCGCTGGATGCGCGTCTCGAGCGCCGGCGCGCGCCGCTCGGAGGAACGTGCCGCCGTGGGGGAACCGTGACACCTGCCGGCAGGAACCAGCGGGTCACGACCCTCGCGGCGGCCGCGCTGGCCGCGTTAGCCCTCTCGTGCGGCGGCGGGGAGCCCGCGCACTGGATCTGCGTCAGCAACGAGCGCTCCGGCACGGTCACCGTGATCGACGGCGCGACGCGCGCGGCGGTGGCCACGATCCGGCTCGGAAAGCGCCCGCGCGGAATCCACGCGAGCCCCGACGGGCGGACCCTGTACGTCGCGCTCAGCGGATCGCCCATCGCCGGCCCTCCCGGGTCCACGCCGGAGCCGCTCCCTCCGCCCGACCGTTCCGCCGACGGGATCGGCGTCGTGGATCTCCGCTCGCTCGTCCTCTCCCGAACGCTGCACGCCGGCGTCGATCCGGAGCAGTTCGCCGTCTCGCCCGACGGCTCGACGCTCTACGTGGCCAACGAGGACGCGGCCACGCTCAGCCTGGTCCGGACGGCCGACGGCGCCGTGGAACGCGTGATCCCGATGGGGGACGAGCCGGAAGGGGTCGGCGTGGCGCCGGGCGGCCGCGAGGTGATCGCCACCTGCGAGAGCTTCGGCGACGTGTTCGTCCTCGATCCGGCAGGGATCCCGCTCGCGCGCCTGGTCGTGCCCGGCCGGCCGCGCTCCGTGGCGTTCCTGCCCGACGGCTCCCGCGCGTTCATCCCCGCCGAGACGAACGGCACCCTGACGCGCGTGGACCTTCGCCGCCGCGCCGCCGACACCACGTTCGCGCTTCCCCAGGGATCGCGGCCGATGGGCACCGTGATGGCGCCCGACGGAACGACCCTCTACGTCACGAATGGGCGCGCCGGCACCGTCTCGGCCCTGGACGCGGCCACGCTCCGGCTTCGCGGCAACGTGCGGGTGGGCCCGAGGCCGTGGGGCGCCGGCCTGTCGCCGGGAGGCCGCTGGCTCTACGTGGCGAACGGGCCGTCCAACGACGTCTCGGTCGTGGACACCCGCGCGCTCAAGGAAGCCGCCCGCATCCCGGCGGGGCAGGGGCCCTGGGGGATCGCCGTGGTGCCGTCCCCCCGCTAGACCGGCCCGCCGTAGCCGAGCCACCCCCGTTTTGCTACCTTCGGGGGACTCCGTCTTCACGGCTCCGCTTCCGCTTCGAAGGGGGTTTCCCGATGACGCTTCGCTCGGCGCGGCCGGCGCCCCGCGCCGCTCTGGCCGCTGTGGCGTTCCTGATCGCGGCGCTCGGCGCGGCCGCGCCGCAACCGTCCCGCGCCAGCCAGACCCTGAGCACCTTCTCCATCGTCGCGTGCGACACGCTGACGCAGGAGCTGGGCGTGGCCGTGCAGTCCAAGTACTTCAGCGTGGGCGCGACCGTCCCCTGGGCCGAGGCCGGTGTCGGCGCGGTCGCCACGCAGGCGAACGTGAATCCCTCGCTCGGCCCCCAGGCGCTCGCCCTCCTGCGCTCCGGGCTCTCCGCCCCCGAGGTGATGCGCGCCCTGGCCGCCGCGGACACCGCCTGGGACGGACGTCAGTTCGGGATCGTGGACGCGAAGGGACGCGTGGCCAACTGGACCGGGAAGCGCTGCCTCGACTGGGCCGGGGGCGAGACCGGCATCGCGTTCGCCTGCCAGGGGAACATCCTCGCGGGCCCGGCCGTCGTGGAGGGGATGGCGCGCGCCTTCCGCGAGACGCGTGGCGAGCTGGCCGAGCGGCTCCTGGCCGCTCTCGAAGCGGCGCAGGCGGCGGGTGGCGACAAGCGGGGGCAGCAGTCGGCCGCGCTCATCGTCGTTCGCCCCAGCGCGACCCACCCCGAGTACCGGGAGCGCTACATCGATCTTCGCGTCGAGGACCACAAGACGCCGATCAAGGAGCTGCGCCGCGTCTGGCAGATTCACCAGGGGTTCCACCTGGCGAACGCGCACCTGACCTACGCGACCGAATTCGAAGCCGCCGGCAAGCCGGAGCTGGCCAAGCTGGAGCGCGACCGCGTGGGGGAGACGCTGCAGCGCGCGCTGACGCGCGGGGAGAACGATCCTTCCGTGTTGAACGGGCTGGCCTGGGCGTGCGCGTCGAACGCCATCTTCCTCGAGGACGCGCGCAAGGCGGCCGAGCGGGCCGTCCGAGCGGACCCGCGGAACGTGGACATCCTGGACACGCTGGCCGAGGTCTACTTCCGCCTGGGCGAGAACGCCAAGGCGATCGAGACCGAATCGCGGGCCGCGCACATCGATCCCAAGAGCCAGTACCTGAAAGACCAGATCGCGCGCTTCAAGGGGGAGGGCAAGTGAGCGTTCCGGACGGGGGGCTCGGGCGACGAGCACTCCCGGCCGCGGCCGCGCTCCTTCTGTTCGCCGCCCTGCTGCCCGCGCCAGCGCGCGCCACTTTCTCCATCGTCGCCTTCGACTCGACCACGCAGGAGCTGGGCGTCGCCGTCCAGTCGCGCGCCTTCAGCGTGGGGATGGCGGTGCCGTGGGCCGAGGCGGGCGTCGGGGCGATCGCGACGCAGGCCACCACGAACGAATCGTTCGGTCCCAAGGGACTGGCGCTCCTGCGCGGTGCTCCGGGTCGCGCGGGCCGCCCCGCGCGCCGGCTGTCCGCGGTCGAGGCGCTGCGCACGCTCCTCGCCGCCGATTCGGGGGCGTCGCACCGGCAGGTCGGGATCGTGGACGCCAAGGGGCGGAGCGCCGCGCACACGGGGAAGGACTGCAACCCGTGGGCGGGGAGCCGCACCGGCCCCGGCTACTCGATCCAGGGGAACATCCTCGCCGGCGAGGCGGTGGTCGCCGACATGGAGCGCGCCTACCTCACGACGAAGGGAGAGCTGTCCCAGCGCCTGCTCGCCGCGCTCCAGGCGGGTCAGGCCGCGGGGGGCGACAAGCGCGGACAGCAGTCGGCCGCGATCCTGGTCGTCCGCCCCAGCGACGAGTTCCCCGAGTACCGCGAGCGCTACGTGGATCTTCGCGTCGAGGACGCGAAGGAACCGATCCGGGAGCTGGTGCGCGTTTTCGGCATCCTCGAGGCGCAGCGGCTGGCCGAGGCGCACCTTCGCTTCGCCGAGATGTACGACAAGAAAGGGAAGAAGGACCTGGCCCGGATCGAGCGCGAGCGCGTGGGCGAAGCGCTCCAGCGCGCCCTGGACCGCGGCGAGAACGACGCCTCGAACCTGAACGGGCTCGCCTGGACCTGCGCCACCAACGGCGTCTATCTGGATCAGGCGCTCCAGGCGGCCCAGAGAGCCGTCGATCTGGAGCCGAAGAACACGGGCATCCTCGATACCCTGGCCGAGGTGCATTTCCGGATGGGACACGCCGACAAGGCGGTGGAAGTGGAGTCGCGCGCCCTCGCGGTGGAGCCGGGAAACAACTACCTGACCGATCAGCTGCGCCGTTTCCAGTCCGGGCAGAAATAGGAGCCATTCATGCCGAAGCGTCCGGTGACCCCCGAAACGTTGTTCGACATCCAGTTCGTGGACGCGGTCTCGCCCTCTCCCGACGGAACGCGCGCCGTGTACGAGATCAAGACCATCGACCGCGAGAAGGACGAATACCAGTCGCACCTCTGGCTGATCCCGACCGGCGGCGGCGCGCCGCGCCGCCTGACGCAGGGGGAGCACAAGAATTTCGGCGCGGTCTGGCATCCGGACGGCGCGACGATCGCGTTCGTCTCGACGCGCCGGGACAAGAAGCCGCAGATCTACCGCCTGCCGCTGGATGGCGGCGAGGCCGAGCGGCTCACCGACCTGGACGGTGACCCCAGCTCGCTCGAGTGGTCGCCCGACGGCAAGTCGATTCTCTTCGCCTTCCGCGCGAGCGATCCGCCGGAGCAGGGCCATCTGCCCGGATCGGCGCCCGAGAAGAAGGCGCGCGAGGCGAAAGCCGAGAAGAAGGAATTGCCCGAGCCCACCTTCCGCCACATCACGCGGATGCTCTACAAGCTGGACGGCTCGGGATGGCTCCCCCGGTCGCGCTCGCACCTGCACGTGCTGGACGTGGCGAGCCGGGCGGTGCGCGCGCTCACGTCGGGGAACTTCGATCACGGCGCGGGAACCTGGTCGCCGGACGGAACGCAGATCGCCTTCACGGCGAACCGCCAGGAGGACGAGGAGTATTCCTCCTACGTCGTGAGCGACGTCTTCGTCATGCCCGCCTCGGGCGGGGAGCCGCGGAATCTCACGCCCGGCCCGGGCGTGGCGGGCGGCCTCTCCTGGTCGCCCGACGGAACGACCATCGCGTTCGTCGGTCACGATCAGCCCGACGACTGGTGGGGCATTCCGAACTACCACCTCTGGACCGTCCCCGCGGCGGGCGGCGCGCCGCGCGACCTGACCGCGGGCTGGGACCGCTACGCCTCGGACCTCGTGGGGAGCGACCTGCGCGACTTCCACGCCGCCGGAAACCCGGTCTGGTCCCAGGACGGAATGGCCCTCTATTTCCAGGGGAGCGAGTTCGGCTCGACGCACCTCTACCGGATTCCCGCGCGCGGGGGAGCGGCGCCCGAGAAGCTCACGCAGGGCGGGCTCCAGATCCTGGACTTAAAGCGCGGGAGCCGCGCCGAAGAGCTGATCGTGATCCGCTGCGACCACCTCGACGCCGGGACCGTCGCGCGGTTCCATCCCGGCAGCGGCGGCTTCACCGACCTGGTCACGCCCAATCGCGATCTCTTCGATTCGCTCGCGCTCTCGACGCCCGAGGAGAGCTGGACCGAGGCGCCCGGAGGGCACCGCGTCCAGTCCTGGCTGATTCCGCCGAGCGCGGCCGCGACGAAGACTGCGAAGCACCCGATGATCCTCGAGATTCACGGCGGCCCGCGCGTGCAGTACGGGGCGTGCTTCTTCCTCGAGTTCCAGATGTTCGCGAGCGCCGGTTTCTACGTGCTCTTCTCCAACCCGCGCGGCTCGCAGGGCTACGGCGAGGCCTTCACCCGCGCGATCGTCCACGACTGGGCGGCGCCCGCGTTCGACGATCTCATGCTGGTCGTCGACGCAGCATTGGCGCGGCATCCCGACATCGACGTCGAGCGCCTCGGCGTGACGGGCGGCTCCTACGGCGGCTACATGACCAACTGGGTGGTCGGCCACACCGACCGCTTCAAGGCGGCCATCACGCAGCGCTGCGTCACCACGATTTCCACGCTGCTTTTGGGCGACGACCTCTGTCCGGTCGCCACCCCCGAGTTTGGAGCGGAGCCGTGGGAGGACGCCGAGATTCTCCGCCGCCAGTCGCCGCTCACCTATGTCGAGAAGATCCGCACGCCGCTCCTCATCACGCACAGCCTGATGGACCAGCGCTGCGACGTCACCGAGGCGGAGATGATCTACAAGGCGCTGAAAGCGCTCCGGCGCGAGGTGGAGATGGTCCTCTTCCCGGAGGAGAGCCACGGCCTCTCGCGGAAGGGAACGCCGTCGCGCCGCGTGGCGCGCATGCACCTCATGCGCGACTGGTTCGTCCGGTACCTCGCGCCCGAGGGCGCGCCGGCTCCCGTGAGCGGCGTGGCCACGTCGGCCGAGCCGGCGATGGCGGGCGCGCGGCAGAACGCCGCCCGGTAAGCGGCGCCACGGGAGGGGCGGGGTCACGATGAAGCGTACGCGTGGAGCTTAAGGGGAGGACGGTCCTCCTCACCGGGGCGAGCGGCGGCATCGGAAGGCCTGCGGCGCTCCGTCTTTCCGCGGCGGGCGCGCGCGTGGCGCTCTTCGCCCGGACCGAGGCTCCGATCCATGCGCTCGCGGCCGAAGTGGCCGCGGCCGGAGGCGAAGCCCTCGCCATTTCGGGCGATGTGACCCGTCCCGACGACTGCGCCCGCGCCGTGGCCGCGGCCACGGACCGCTTCGGAGCGCTGGACGCCCTGGTGAACAATGCCGGCGTCGGCTACCTGCGCGGGCTGGCCGAGGCGACCGAGGAGGAGATCGGCCGGATGGTCGACGTGAATCTCCTCGGGACGATCCGGATGACGCGCGCGGCGCTGCCCGCCCTTCTCGGGCGGCCCGGCGCCGCGATCGTGAACATCGGCTCCATGGCGGGTCGGGTCGCGCCGGTCCACTACGGCTACTACAGCGCCACCAAGTTCGCGATCTCGGGACTCACCGAATCGTGGCGCCGCGAGCTGGGTCCGCGCGGCATCCGCGTGACGCTGCTCCTTCCGGCCGCGGTCGAGACCCCCTTCGTGGATCGCGCCGGCCGCGCGCGGGCGCTGGGGACCGGCCCCGCCGGAACGATGCTCCGCCCCGAGCAGGTCGCCGATGCGCTCGTTGGGGCGCTTCGCCGGAATCCCCCGGATCGCTACGTCCCTTCCTGGAACCGCGCGTTCGCGTGGGTGAATCTCATCTTCCCCGGCATTTCGGACCGCGTGATGAACGCGCTCTTCCGGTATCCTGATAGGGAACGATGACCACCTCCCATCCGGAATTCGGAAGCTCGGCCGAGGCCAGGGCCGCCTGGCGACGCTCGACTTCCGGCGCTCCGGCAACCGCACGCCGGAAACGCATCGCGCTGAGCCTCTCCGGCGGCGGCCTGACCGGCGCCTATTACGAGATCGGCTGTCTCGCCGCCCTCGACGACTTCCTGGGCTTCGATTTCTCCAGCACCGGCTTCGACATCTACATCGGGGTGAGCGCCGGCGCGACGGTGGCCGGGCTGCTGGCGAAGGGGATCCCGATCCGGAAGATCTACTGGGCGCTCCTCACCAATTCCGATCCCTCGCTCCACTTCAAGCGGGGCGACATGTACGACGTGAACCGCTGGGCGATCCTCTTCTCCGGGATCAAGATCGGACTGTCGCTGCCCGGCTACTTCCTGGACTGCCTGGGGCAGCGGGTCCGCCCCTCGCCGTTCGAGTTCATGCATTACGTCGAGGAGCGTCTCCCCGCCGGACTCTTCGCGCTCGACAACTATCAGAAGTTCTTCGCGAAGGTGCTGGAGGCGCACGGCAAGACCGACAGCTTCGCCGACATCGAGCGCGAGCTCTACATCCCGGCGACCGATCTCGACCTGGGAACCCGGCGCGTCTTCGGCGCCGTCGACGCCGAGAACGTGCCGCTTTCGCACGCCGTCGCCGCCTCCTCGGCCATCCCGCTCTTCTTCCGTCCCTTCAAGGTGGAGGGCCGCGACTACATCGACGGCTCGACGGGGAAGGTGGCGCACCTGGACGTGGCGATCAAGGCGGGGGCCTCGACCATCCTCATCATCAACCCGCTGGTCAACATCTCGAACGACCAGGAGGCGGTCTGCATCCCGCGGCGGGACGGAAAGTGCGCGCGGATCAAGGAGAAGGGGATGTCCTTCATCCACGACCAGGCTTCGCGCATCGAAACGAGAGTGCGCCTGGACGGCGAGATCCGCCGCTACCAGGCCGAGTTTCCGGAGGTGAAGATGTACCGGATCGAGCCCTCCTCCAGCGAGGTGATCCTCTTCCTGCACAACACCATGAGCGTTCAGGAGCGGGAGGCGATCCTCCGCTACGGCTATACCTCGATGACGTCGATCTTGAAGCGGCGCCGCGCCGTGATCCAGGAGCTGATGCAGTTCCACGGCCTGAATCCCGCGGACGAGGCCCTCGCCGGAGGCTGAGCGGAGAAGCGCCCCCGCCCGCGCCGCTCATCGCCATGGCTCCGCACCCCATCCATCAGCGCCTCGAGCGCGGCGAGCTGGTCCTTCTGGACGGCGCGCTCGGAACCGAGCTGGAGCGCCGCGGCGTCGCCACGCCGCTTCCCCTCTGGAGCGCGCAGGCGATCCTGGACGCGCCCGGCACGCTGCGCGAAGTGCACGAAGACTACGCGCGCGCCGGCGCCGACGTGCTCGCCGCCGCGACCTTCCGGACCACGCCGCGCGTGATGGCCAAAGCGGGACGTCCCGCGGCCGACGCCGACCGGCTTACCGGTGAGGCGATCCGCATCGCGGCGGAGGGGCGGGATCGCGCCGCCGCCGGCCGTCCGGTCTGGATCGGCGGCTCGATGGGACCGCTGGAAGACTGCTATCGGCCGGAAGACGCGCCTTCCCGCGAGGCGATGGAGCGCGAGCACGCCGGACAGGCGCTAAGGCTCCAGAGCGCGGGCGCCGACCTGCTCCTTCTCGAGACCTTCAACCGGATCGACGAGGCGGAGGCCGCCGCGCGCGCCGCCCGCGCGACCGGACTGTCGTTCACGGTGAGCTTCGTGTGCCGGGGAGGCGCCCGGCTCTTCTCGGGCGAGCCGCTCGCCGACGCCGTCCGCGCCGTCGAGCCGCTCGGGCCCGCCGCGGTCCTCGTGAACTGCACGCCGCTCGACGAGACCGCCGCCTGCCTCGACGTCATGAGCCGTGCGGCCCACGTTCCGTTCGGCTGCTATCCCAACGCGGGCTTGGTGGGACCCACCGGCGCCTGGAGCTTCGATCCCTCCGTCACCCCCGAGCGCTTCGCGGCGCTCGCCAGGGACTGGCTCCGGCTCGGCGCGCAGGTGCTCGGGGGCTGCTGCGGCACCTCGCCCGAGCACATCCGGGCCCTCCGCGAGTCGCTCCCGCTGGTGCTGGTCGAATGAGCGCGCCCGAGCTCCGCCCTGCCGCCAGCACGATCCTGATCTGCCGCGAGGGCGGGCTCAAGCTCGTCTGGGTGCGCCGCTCCGAGGCCAATCCGTTTCTCGGCGGCTTTCACTCCTTCCCGGGCGGCCGCTACGCGCACGAGGATGGACCGCTGGGCGGGGATCCGGACGAGAACCTGCGCACCATGGCCCGCTGCGCCGCGCGCGAGGCGTTCGAGGAAACGGGACTGCTGGTGGGGTTTCACGGGTCGCCGCCGCAGGTGGAGGAGCAGCGGCGCCACCGGCGCGACGTGCTCGACGGCAAGACGGCCTTCTGGGACACGGTCGAACGGCGATGGGGACTTCGCTTCGACCCCGCGCGCTACGTGCCGTGCGGCCGCTGGATTACGCCGCACTTCAGCCGCGCGCGCTTCAACACGAACTTCTTCCTGATCGACATGCCGGAGGCGAGCGAGCCCGACGTCTGGCCGGGCGAGCTGGAGTCGGGCGCCTGGGTGGATCCCGCCGTCGCGCTCAAGATGTGGGACGAGGACCGCATCGTGCTCGCGATGCCCACGCTGTACGTCATCCAGCGGCTCGCGGAGGGCGGGCACGGCCTGCCGGGGCGCCTCTACGACATTCCCGAGGCGAACGGCGTCCCCTCGCGCTACGTCCACGTGCGCCCCGCGATCACGATGATTCCCATGAAGAGCGAGACGCTCCCGCCGGCCACGCACACCAACGCCGTGGTCGTGGGGGACGGCGACGTCGTGATCGTCGACCCCGGCAGCGACGATCCGGACGAGCTGGAAGCGCTGCATCAAGTGGTCGAGGAGGCGGAGGGCTTGCGCGGGCGCGTCGTCGCCATCCTGCTCACGCACCGCCACCGCGACCACTTCGCCGGCGTCGAGGCGGTGCGGGCGCGTTATGCCTGCCCCGTCTGGGCCCACGCCGACGTCGCCGAGCGGATCCCCATCGACCGCGCGCTCGCCGAGGGGGACCGGATCGAGCTTCCCGGCCGCCATCCGCGCCGGCTCTGCGTCCTGGCCACGCCGGGCCATTCGCGCTCCCACCTCGCCTTCTTCGAGGAGACCTCGCGCACGCTGATCGCCGGCGACGTGGTCTCGGGGCTGGGCACGGTGATCATCGCGCCGCCCGACGGAAACCTCCGCGACTACCTGGCCACCCTGGAGCGGCTCCGGCGCATCGGCATCACGGCGCTCATTCCCGGACACGGCGCGCCCAACCGCGGCGTGGCGCGGATGCTGGACGCGCTGATCGAGCACCGGCGGCTCCGCGAGGGAAAGATCCTGCGCGCGCTGGAGGCGGGACCGTTGAGCGAGGAGGACCTCCGGCTCCGCGTCTACGACGACACGCCCGCGGCCGATCCCGCGCTCTCCGCGCGGACGCTGCTCGCGCATCTGGAGAAGCTGGAAGAAGAGGGGCGCGTGGCGCGCGAGGAGGGTGTCGTGCGAGCGGCAGGGTCGTCATGAGCCTCGAGCCCGTGCGCGCGGCAGGGTTGCCATGAGCATCGAGCCTCGGCGCTTGGCGGGAGCACGATGAGCCTCGACTTCACCCCCGAGCTCTCGATCCCGATCCTCGAGCGGACCCCCGCGGCGCTCCGCGCGCTGCTGTCGGGACTGCCGGAGGCATGGCTGCGCGCCACCGACGGGCCGGGGACCTGGAGCGCGTTCGACGTCGTGGGGCATCTGCTCCACGGGGAGAAGACCGACTGGATTCCCCGCGTGAAGCACATCCTCCAGAAGGGGGATTCCGAGCCCTTTCCGCCGTTCGACCGCGAGGCGATGTTCGAGGCGACGCGCGGCCGATCGCTCGACTCCCTTCTGGGCGAGCTCGCGGCGCTCCGCGCGCAGAACGTGACCACGCTGCGCGGCCTGGCGCTGACGCCGGCCGACCTGGAGCGGCGCGGCCTGCATCCCGAGCTGGGATCGGTCACCCTGAGACAGCATCTGGCCACCTGGGTCGCGCACGACCTGGGGCACCTCCGACAGATCACCCAGACCCTGGGACGGCAGTACCGGGACGAAGTGGGTCCCTGGCGGGCCTATCTCTCGATGATGTAGACTTTCCGCCCGGCCTCAAAACGACAGCCTGACCCCCCCGAGGAGGAAGCCATGCCCAAGTACGTGATCGAGCGGGACATTCCGAAAGTCGGCGCGACGTCAGCCAAGGATCTGATGGCCATTTCCCAGAAGTCCTGCGGCGTGCTGGACGAGATGGGTCCGAAGATCCAGTGGATCCACAGCTACGTGACGAACGACAAGATCTACTGCGTCTACCACGCCGAGAACGCCGATCTGGTCCG
>DASQJL010000006.1 GCA_035631035.1 Candidatus Binatia bacterium
ACAACCTGATCTACCGCGAGGAGGAGCGGGAGATGCTTCCGCTCTGCGTCGACCAGGGACTGGGCGTCATCCCCTGGTCGCCGCTCGCCCGCGGGCTCCTCGCCCGCGAGCCCGGAGAGCCCACGCCCCGCGCGAGCGGCGACGCGGCGCTGGCCGGCCAGCTCTATGACCATGAGGGCGACGCCGACGTGGTCGAAGCCAACCGCCGGGTGGCGGCGGAGCGCGGCGTCACGCCGGCGGAGACGGCCCTGGCGTGGCTCCTCGCTCGACCCGGCGTGACCGCGCCCATCGTCGGAGCGACACGCATGGAGCACCTGGAAGCCGCCGTGCGCGCGCTCGACCTGGTCCTCGCGCCCGAGGAGATCGCGGCGCTCGAAGCCCCCTACCGCCCGCACGCGGTTCGCGGATGGATCCGGGCGTGAGGCCCGATCCACAGCCGACGGGCGTTCAGATCCGGCCGGCGACCGCGTCCGACCGGGCTGCGCTCGGACGCTACGGGGCGGCGCTCATGCGCCAGCACCATGCCGCCGATCCGCGCCGCTTCCTCCTCACGCCGCATCCCGAGGAGGGCTACGGGCGGTTCCTCGTCTCCGAGCTGGAGGATCCCGACTGCATCGTGCGGGTGGCCGAGCGCTTGGGCGAGGTGGTGGGCTACGTCTTCGCCAGCATCGAGCCCACGAGCTGGAGGGACCTGCGCGGCCCCGGCGGGTTCATCCACGACGTCTATGTCGACGAGCGCGCGCGACGCTCGGGCGCCGGCGAGGCGCTCCTGCGCGCGGCGATCGCCTGGATCCACTCCAGGGGCATGACCCAGGTGGTGCTCGCGACCAAGTCCGGAAACGAATCCGCGCGGCGCCTCTTCGCCAAGATCGGCTTCCGCGAAACCATGCGCGAGATGACGCTGGACGGAGACCCTTCCGGCGCCTGAACCGGCGGCCGGCCCAGGAGGACGCACATGCACGAAGCCATCGCACCGTCGCTGGAGGCCTGGGCCAGCTTCTACGTGATCGTCGGCTCTTCGGCGGGCGCGCTCACCGGGCTCCAGTTCGTGGTCATGACGCTCATCAGCGGGAGCGGCCGGCCCGGCGGCGTGGAAACGATCTCGGCCTTCGGCACCCCGAACGTGGTGCACTTCTGCGCTTCCTTGCTGGTGGCGTGCCTTCTCTCCATCCCCTGGCGCGCGCTGCACCCCGCAGGCGTTGCCGTCGCGCTCTGCGGAGCGCTCGGGGTCTTCTATGTCCTGATCGTCATGAGACGGGCGTCGCGGCAGCGCGACTACAAGCCGGTCTTCGAAGACTGGCTCTGGCACGTCGCCCTTCCTCTTCTGGCGTACGCGGTCCTGCTCGTGGCGGGTGCCGTTCTCGCGGGCGGCGTGCCGGACTCGCTCTTCCTCATCGGGCCGGCCTCCCTGCTTCTGGTCTTCGTCGGAATCCACAACGCCTGGGATACCGTGACGTTCCTGACGGCGAGCATGCGGCCGTCGTCGCCGCCGCCCGAACCTCCGACCGAGTAGCCGACGCTCGATCGCCCCGGGTCGCGAGGTAGAATCGACAGGGGTGGGACCTGGAACCTGGAGGAACGCGTGGCCGAACGTGATGAGACCCGGGCCGAGATCACCGATGAGGAAAAGCGGGCCAACGTGATCCGGCTCGTCTTCGGAGGCGATCCGGCCCGTTTCGAAGCATTCTGCCGGGAAGTGGAAACCGTGCTGCCGCCCGACGCGGCGGCCGTCATTCGAGGAAGCTCGGTCACCGGGGAGCGCTTCGAGGATCGCGCGCCGTTCGACGCCGACGGGCCCGGCACGAGCGACGTGGACCTGACGTTCGTCGGGGATTCCGTGCTGGATTGGTTCACGCCGGACGGCTTCTACATTCCCGGCGCCCACTCGAAGCCGCTGAGCGACGAGCACCCCGACGTCGCGCCCGCCCTGGTGCCCCTGAGGGAAAGGCTCTGCCGCATGGTCGGACGGCCCGTGAACATCCAGGCCACCAAGGTGTGGACGATGTTCGTGAAGGAGGTCCTGCTCGGCGAGCCCTGCCTCACCGTGATCGGCAAGCTCGAGAGCGCGTGAAGCTCCGCCTGCTCAGCTACAACATCCGCTACGGCGGCGTCGGGCGGGAAGAGAGCCTTGCCAGCGTGATCCGAGGCGCCGAGCCCGACCTGGTCCTGCTGCAGGAGGCGTCCCGGCCCGACGTCGTGAAGCGCCTGGCCGACCGCACCGGGATGGCCCATTGCGGCTCGGTGGCCGGCGGCTCGGTGGCCTACCTGAGCCGGGTGGAGCTGGCGGGCCACGAATGGCGCCAGCCCCGCGGATGCTCCCGTTCCCTCCTTCAGGCGGACCTGGCGGCTCCGCCGTGCAGCGTCTTCGCCCTGCACCTGCGGGCGATGCACAGCAACTGGTCGGAGCGGCGCCGCGTGCGCGAGCTGAAAGCCATCCTGGGCGACA
This sequence comes from Candidatus Binatia bacterium, assembly GCA_035631035.1. Taxonomy (NCBI): domain Bacteria; phylum Candidatus Binatota; class Binatia (SeqCode); species Binatia bacterium. The sequence continues at coordinate 2,447 of DASQJL010000006.1, forward strand.
TCGCCTCGCATCGGGACCGCTTCCACCTCCTGACCGGCGACTTCAACACGCTCGCGCCGGGCGAGAAGCTGGACCGGAGGCGCCTGCCGCTGCGGATCCGGCTGATCACGTCGCTCCTCGGGAGCACCGTGCGCTGGGAGACCATCCAGATCATGCTCGATGCCGGCTACGCGGACGCTTTTCGCGCGCTCCACCCGAACGACTCCGGCGTCACATTCCCGACCTGGGATCCCCATCTGCGGCTGGACTACCTCTTCGTTCCCGCCGGAACGGTGAGCCGGGTGGAGCGCTGCGAGGTCGTGCGCGGCGGAGAGGCCGCGACGGCCTCGGATCACTTTCCGCTGCTCACCGTCGTCGCTCCCTGAGCCGTCAGCTCCGCGCGATCCCCTTCTCGTGGAAATCGCCCCGCTGGTGGCTGCCGGACATTCCCTTGGGGATCGTGAGCGACCTCCACTCCGCGCCGGCGAAATGGCGCGCGAGATAGACGATCTGGCCCACGTGGTAGGCGGTGTGCGTGACCGATCGGTTGAGCGCCTCGACGACCAGGAAGGGCTCCTGGCGGATGTGAATGGTGCGCCCGAGGTCTTCGGGGCGCAGGCTCTCGATCGATCCCAGCGCGGTCGCCCAGCCCCGCTCCCACCAACCCAGGATCTCCTCGCGGGAGGCGCGCCCGGTCATGGTGAACTCTCCGTCGCGGTCCCGGTCCGGCTTCTCGCCGTCGGTCGTCAGGAAATCGGCGAAACGGGAGCGCAGGTTGCCCGCGACGTGCTTGACGATCACGGCGATGCTGTTCGAGGCGGCGTCCAGCTCGGTGTGCCAGTGCGCTTCGGGCGTCTGGACGAGCGCTTTCTCCCCCAGCGCCTTGTAGTTCCGATAGGTACGGACCACGTCCCGCAGATAGGCCTCTTCGTTCATCGCGCCCTCGCTTGCGTCGGGGCCGTCGCTCCGGGACGGTCGGTGTAAGTGAACGTGCCGCGGCCCAGGACCTCCTCGGCGGCTTCGCGAAGGGCGGCCATCGCGGCGCGGTGGAGCGAGGCCGCGAGGCTGACCCGGCGCACCCCCGCCGCTTCGAGCTCCGCGACCGAGAACGATTTCCCGGGGATCCCCGCCATGAAGTTCACGGGCTTGCCCACCGCGGAGCAGACCTCCCGCACGGCCTCGAGCGTCGGCAGGCCCGGCGCGAAGAGGACGTCCGCGCCGACGCGCTCGTACGCGCGCAGCCGCTCGATCGTGTCGTCCAGGTCCGGACGCCCGCGCACGAAGTTCTCGCAGCGCGCGGTCAGCGTGAACGGCGCGTCCAGCCCTCGCGCCGCCTCGACCGCCGCGGCGATCCGTTCTGCCGCCAGGCCGAGGTCGTAGACCCCTTCGCCCGCCGGCGCGTCCTCGATCGACGCGCCCGCGAGACCGGCCGCGGCCGCCATCCGGATCGTCTCGGCCGCAACGGCCGGCGCCTCGCCGAACCCGTTCTCGAGGTCCGCCGAGACCGGAACATCGCAGGCCTCCACGATCGATCGCGCGTTGGCGAGCGACCGATCCCGCCCCATCTGGCCGTCCTCCAGCCCCAGCGCCCGGGCCGCCGCCGCGCTCGATGTGGCGATCGCCTCGAATCCCATCTGGGCGAGGAGCCGCGCCGATCCGGCATCCCAGGCGTTCGCAATCACGAACGCACGAGGACCCTGATGCAGCGCCCGAAAGCGGGCGCCCTTTTCCGCCGGCGAGGGACGCGGGGTCGCGGAATCGCTCATGGGATCCTCATGATACGCCCTCCTGCCCCCGGGCTCCGGTACCTAAGTCGCCCTGCTCGCGCCGCCCGCGCCGTGTGTACGATGATGGGGTGAGCGCATTTCCCGCCTCGAAACTGGAGAAGATCCTGGGCAAGCCGCCGGGCGAATGGACGGCGGAGGACCTTGTGCGCATCGTCGACCAGGAGGATATCGGCCTGGTTACGCTGATGCACGTCGGCGGGGATGGCGTCATGAAAGCGCTCGACTTCGTCCCCCAGAGCCGCGCGCACCTCCTGGGCATCCTGCGCCACGGCGAGCGCGCCGACGGGTCCAGCCTGTTCGACGGGCTTCCGAGCGCGGCGAGCGACATCCGGCTGGTGCCGCGGATCGCGACCGCGTTCCTGAGCCCCTTCTCCCCGGTTCCCACCCTCGCCCTCCTCTGCGGGCATCGCGATCGCGAAGGGCGGCCGCTGTCGCAATCCCCCGACACCATCGCGCGCCGCGCGTTCGAGCGCCTTCGCGACGAGGCCGGCCTGGAGTACTGGGCCCTGGGCGAGGTGGAGTACTTCCTGGGGCGACCCGCGAGCGATTCGGAGATCGAGCGGCGGCGCGACCGCGGCTACCACGCGACCACCCCCTTCGTGGCGGGCGAGGCGATGCGCCGCCGCGCGCTGCGCCACCTGGCGGACATGGGCGTGGCCGTGAAGTACGCGCACGCCGAAGTGGGGCTGGTCGACGAGCGGAAGGACCGGGGCCGCATCTGGGAGCAGCACGAGATCGAGCTGGGATTGGCGCCGCTCCCCGCCGCCGCGGACGCCATCGTCCTGACCCGCTGGGTCCTCCTCAATCTCGCGCACGTGGAGGGGCTCTCCTGTCGCTTCGATCCCATCCTCAAGGAGGGGCACGCCGGAAGCGGGCTCCACATCCACAGCCTGCCGCGCGCGCTGCGGGAGATCCCGCCGGCCGCTGCCTTCCTCGAAGGGGGACAGCTGGGACCCTCGGGCCGCTGGCTCATCGGGGGGCTGGCGCGGCTCGCGCCGGCGCTGATGGCCTTCGGCAATCGCGAGGCCTCTTCGTTCGTGCGGCTGCTGCAGGCGAAGGAGACCCCGGTCGCGATCACCTGGGGGGCGTACAACCGGAAGGCGCTGATCCGGCTTCCGCTCCTGGCGCCGGGGGGCGCCTGCGACGCGTGGCCGCCCACCATCGAGTTCCGTCTTCCCGACGGGTCGGCGCACGCGCACCTCCTCCTCGCCGGCATGGCTCAGGCCCTGGCGCTGGGCCGGGAGCTGCTCGACCTGGACGCGCTCCTCGATCGCACCGCCTCGCACGGCGAGGCGATCGACGTCACGCGCATGCCGCAGTTGCCGCGCGATCGCGATGGGGTCCTCGCCGCGCTCGATGAGGCGCGTCCCCCCCTCGAGGCCGGAGGGGTCTTCCCTACCTCGGTCCTGGAC